>NIZU01000100.1 GCA_003315675.1 Methanocorpusculum sp. MCE | reverse complement strand
ACGCAACAAAAGAGAAAACTAGTCCCTGTCAGGCGTCAATTTAAATTGACCAAAATGAAAACTAACCGCTTCACAGAGACACTCAATATTACACCCACTCCCCACATATCTTTTCCGATTGGCCCGCTCCTCCTCAGCGAAAAAATGTTCACCTCCCTTGACCTTGTCTCCCTCTTCTCCCCGCTGAAAAAGAAAGGAATCGACATCTCCACCCAGATCAAAGCCCTCGCCGCCTACAAACTCAGCGACAACTTCAGCATCAAAAGAGCTCATTCCTGGCTCATGCAGCCGGAAACCAGAGAATACTATAATCTCCCTTCGTTCACGGGAAAAACGCTGTATCGTCTTCTGGAAATGCTCGGGCAAAACAGTGCATTCATCATCTCCGGACTCCAGGAGAGAATATTTTCCCGCTGTCAGTTCGAGCACACCGACGTAAATCTCGACTGGACAAGTCTTGTTCTTCACGGCAGTGCTTCACCTTTGGGGAAATACGGCTACAGTCGTGATCATCGACCAGATAAACTGCAGATAACTCTTGGGATCACCGAACTTGCTCACCCGATCAATGTACCGATCGGCGTAACGGTGAAAGCTGGAAATGTGAATGACGTTACCCATTTCCGGTCAACCTTCCTCCAATCCCAGAAAAAACTCACCGAAGGTTCCATGGTTATCTTCGATAAAGGAGCCGGATCAAAACAAAATCTGGAGCTCGTGGAGGTGTGCGGTCATGACTATTTGACCGCAAAGAAACTGAACACCAGTGACGATAAGATCATCAAAACGTTTTGGCAGAGGAAGCCTGTTCAGCTCAATCTTGATGAGCAAACGGAAAAACAGGGTATATATGGTATCAAAATCGTGAAACCTGGCAGTGTAACCTATTTCTATTTCTCGCAGGGGCTCGAGGCGCAGAATCTGGATGCTTTGTCACGGAAAGTGTACCGGCAGTTCATGGAGGCGGAGGTGATTCAGGAGTGTATTTCCCGAAACAAAAAGCTGCCGAAGAAGATTGGGATCTCAAATCCGCTGGTGAAGATTACCTATTCCGTTCAGACAAAGCTCCTGCAGATGTCGGAAGAGGAGGCGCTTGCGTTTCTCCGGGAGAAGCTGAATACTGGAAGAGGGGGATTTTTCGCCCTAACTTCAAGCAGGAATTTGACACTTGCAGAAGCGCTTGAACGCTACCGAAAAAAGGATCCGATTGAGATGATCTTTCATTCGCTAAAGAATGAGATCGAGATTAAACCACTGAGGGTATGGACGGAAAATAGTATTCGCGGCGCAATTCTGATCGGGTTTCTGGCACAGCTGTTTGTGTCTCTGGTGCGATATGAGGTTCCGGAAGCAAAGCATGTGGCTACAAAATTCATCAAATATTCGCTGATGAATTTGACAGTTACGATGATGAAGGGGAAAGAGAGAGGTCACTGATGTTTGTTTTCCAATTTTGATGCGCTGAATACGGCGATACTCGGGCTAAAATGCGGGGTGGGGTGAGGCTGGATAGGGGGAGAAGAGGCAACTGTCAAATTCTCTTTTTTCCCATTTTTAGAAGGGGGAGGAGCGAGAGCGCTAAAGGGGGGGAGTTGCCAACTGTCAAAGTCAGGGTGTATTGGTTAACAAACGCAGCTGAACAAGGGAGGGTGCTTGCGCAATATAATCTTGCATTGCGTTATTATAATGGAGAAGGTGTTGAAAAAGATTTGAAAAAAGCCGTGTATTGGTTATCTCAAGCCGCTGAACAAGGAGATGTCGACGCACAAAATCTTCTCGCTGATATTAATGCAAATATGAAACACGATTAAAAATACCTACTACTAATTTGACAGATGTTAGTAATAAATTAGTAATTGGATATCAGAAAAATGAAAGCCAGAACATAAGAAAACCCGCGACGCGGGTTTTCCAGCATTTTTCGTTCCGCCGTCCCGACCACGCGGAGCCGATCAGGATCAGCCGGCGGGCATGCGGTTATTCTGATAGGCTGGGACGATAATTTTCCAAAAGAGCTGTTTGGAGTCCCGCCGGAAAGCGACGGGGCATGGCTGGCCCAGAATTCGTGGGGAAGCGATCTTGAAAATGTGACCTACTTCTGGATGCCGTATAATGAACTGACCTATCCGATCACGTTCTTTGTCGGAACAGAGCCATGGTTCGGACACAATTATCAGTATGACGGGGGGACGCTGATTTTGAATAAATACTTGACCCAAACATCGGCATCCATCAGTAATGTTTTCACAGGCGGCGGGGATGAAGAGCTCCAGGCCGTTTCGCTTGACACGAACCAGTCCGTGAACTACACGCTGCGTGTCTATACCGATCCGCTGCCGGATGAACCGGATGCCGGGACGCTGCTTGCATAGCAGGAGGGGAGTATCGCATTCCCCGGATACTATACGATCCGGCTGGATGAGCCGGTCCCGATCGAGAAGGGACAAACCTTTTTCGGTTGTGTATGATCTCGAGGGGGAGAAGCCGCTGAATATCTCGATCGACACCTCCGCAGTTTCGGAGGAGGAGGTCACGGCAACGACGTTTGCAAAAGCAGGCCAGAGTTATCTGAATAACGGGACGGGGTGGACGGATCTGAGCGCGGACGGCGAGACGAATCTGCGGATCAAGGCGTTTACGAACGATCTGGTGTTTTGGATCGTGATGGATCCGATTTCTGCATCGATGAAGGAGCGGAGCGTTTCGGTTTCCGGAACGACGAATTTCGCGGCGGGGTGGGAAATCACGGTGACGCTTGCGTACCCGGACGGGGAGGGCCAAACGGAGACGGCGGTGGTGAAGAAAGGTTCGCAGGCGAATTTCTGGGAGGTGAGGTTTTCCCCGGTGAAGCTGACGGAAGGGGAGTTTGTTGTGTCGGCGGAGAGAAACAGGATCAAAACGGAGGGGGTGCTTGTGCCGGAAGGGTTTAAAGAGATGCTGGTTTTTGGAGCGAAAGGGACGATCATACCGGGCGGGGTGAGGGAGATTCCGGTTCATCGGGGATGACAACAATGTATTTCGTTTTGGTGTACTGGATTCTTTTTTTTATGAGCTGATCCTCGCAAGGCATTTGCCTTGCTCAAGCTTTGGTTGTCCGCTTTCAGCGTCCATCCCGCTCATCACACGAAATCCACGAAAAATTTTACGAAAACACGAAATAAAAAAAATGAGAATATCTATCAACCCATTTTTTAACGCGAATCATGATTTAAGGAAGATTGGCTACATCCCTACCCCCTCACCCCCCCCAAAAAAAAGAAGAATACCCATTATTCCTTGACGTTTTTTTTTTTAATTTACACTCTGTTTTGAATCGTTTTCACCTGATAGATATTATAACAAAATGCAGCCAGCATATTTTTCACTCGTACTCTTTGCAGCGTTGTTACCTTCAC
>NIZU01000099.1 GCA_003315675.1 Methanocorpusculum sp. MCE | reverse complement strand
TGCCTGGTTGAGACCAAAGCTGCTGAAAGTCCCCATACATACTACTCAACGTACGAAAAGAAAGTACTTTCTGTCGAAAAAAAAGGTTGTTAGAAATTCTCGGGTATTTTTCTTTTTTTGGTGGGGGGAGGTGAGGGTGTAGGGATGTAGCCAATCTTCCATAAATCATGATTCGCGTTAAAAAATGGGTTGATAGATATTCTCCTGCTCTTTCTGGGCCGGTGCATTGTCGAACAAATCAAGTTCGCTGTCTTCGAGCCATTTCATTTTCGCAGGAGAGGGGCCGCCGCTGCCGATCTTCCCCATCTTTTCGAAACTTTCCGAAACTTTCAACAGCCTCTTTGTATTTTCCCGAGAGATACTCGGCGCAGCCTTTCATATACCTGACCGCAGTATTCGTCTGATTTAAGTGGATGCATTCGACGAATGCTTCGACCGCGCGTCTGAACTCCCCGTTCAAAAACGAGACTGTTCCAAGCAGATGCCAGAGTTCTGCATTTGCGTAGCCTTTCGCCAGGATTTTTTCCAGCTGGACCGCTGCCTCTTTCCCGTTTCCATCCCAGTAAAATGCCAGAGCCCGGCGGATTGTGACGGTAATGTCATCGCCGGTCGTATAATGCTGGATAATGCCGTATGCAGCGGCTGCGTTTTTAAAGTTCCCGCGGCTTTCTTCGAGCCGTGCTCTGCGGTACCAGACGACTACATCATTCTCGGAAAGATTTGCATACCGTTTCAGCGCTCCGTCGACATCCCCTGTCATCTCGCTGCAGAATGCGGCATTGGAGATCAGTTCCGGCTGTCCAAGCGATGAGGCGAGGTCGTCATATACCAAGCGTGCTTCGGCAAACATACCGCTTCGCATCAAAAGATCGGCGTATCGAATACGGTATTGGATATTTCCCGGGAAATGGGAGATGATCTGCGAGCAGACGGCGGCAGCTTCCCGGTATTTCCCGGAACGCAAAAGCCACTCGCATTTTCTGTCTTTGAGGTATACCTCGCTTTCCGGGAGAACGACATGGCCGAGGGCAGAGAGCGCCTCTTCGTATTTTCCACTGTCTCCCAGAATAACTGCGAGCGAGGTACATGCATGGAAATCATCCGGATTGAGTTCCACAACTTTGGCGTATGATCTGGAGGCTGCATCATATTTCTGGGTAAATTTCTGGCAGGCGGCAAGTTTTGTCCAGAGCTTTGCCGAACCCGGCTCGAGTTCCAGCGCTTTTGTGAAATGCTGGGCCGCATCGTCATACAATCCTTTATCGTATGCCTGTTCTCCGCGTGCTATCCATGGATTCTGTTTGTCGTTTTTGCCGAAAAGACCGCCAATATCTACCATTCCTTCCTCCTTGTTCCTCTGTTTAAACTATTTCAGCCCAGTGAATATAAAGCCTATCTGTGAATCATCAGTGCCAGAAACGTTTGGACTTTATAGAAAAAGGCACAATAGAATTACTATGGATTCCCGTGAAACCGACAAAGATCTGCGTGATGCCCAAAATCTGCCGTATGATCCCGATACTCTTCGAAGAATCAACGAGCACCCCTGTTACAGTCCGGATGCACGACACGTGTTCGGCCGGTGCCATGTGGCCGTTGCGCCGAAATGCAATATTCTATGTAATTACTGCGTCAGAGATTTTGACTGCGTCAATGAATCCCGTCCGGGTGTGACAAGCGAGGTTCTTTTGCCCGGTGATGCTTTGGAGCGGATCGATGAAGTCGTTTCACGGATGAAACACATTAGAGTCGTGGGGATCGCAGGACCCGGAGACCCGCTTGCAAATGAGGAGACGTTCGAGACGCTTCGCCTCGTCCATGAAAAATATCCTGATGTGATTTTGTGTCTCAGCACAAACGGTCTGCTTCTTCCGGAAAAGAATGATATTCTGGAAAAGTACGGGGTCAGAAACATCACGGTTACACTGAATGCGATCGATCCTGCTATCGGCGAAAAGATCTATTCGTTCGTCGAGTATGGGGGAAAAAAGTATCACGGCCGCGAAGCCGCGGAAATCCTGCTGAAAAACCAGCTCAAAGGTATCGAAGAAGCCGTGAAGCGGAAGATGCTTGTGAAGATCAATACCGTGTACATCCCGGGTGTAAACGATCAGCATATCCCGGAGATCGCAAAAAAGGTTGGAGCAATTGGCGTGTTCAACTTCAATATCATCCCGCTTATTCCTCAGTATAAATTCAAGGACGTCGTGCCGCCGACTGCAGCGGAAAAAGCGAAGATGCACGAACTTTGCGCACCCTATGTCCGTCAGATGCGTCACTGTCAAAGATGCCGGGCTGACGCCGTCGGCCTTCTCGGCAAGGATGTTCAGAACGAATTCGGCTGCTGCGGCAAAGGAGACGGCTCCGGAAAAGGCTGCAGCGGTGAGTAATTCCTTTCCGAAAACCGGCTTCACTCCCTCTCTTTTTTTCGGCGGATCTGCTTTTTTCCTGCTTTCATTTCCCAGCTACCCCAACAATTAAAGCCTTTCCCTACCTATAATAATATACCTTACATACACCCGCCCCACGCATCACACATTTGGCGGACAAAAACGGTTAGATGGGGAATCTGGAAATCTTCCCATTATATAAAAATGATATCAAAAATACCGGCAGAGCCCAAGGCTACGGAAAAGTCTGCGAGGCTCTCAACACTCTCGGGTAGATTCTATCCAAAAAATGAACCGGAGCTGGATGCACTGTTGTCCGCTCTTTTTGCAGCTACGGATACGTCTGTATCGGATCCTTACGGGATACTCGTCCCTCATGCAGGCTATGTGTATTCGGGGAAAACGGCAGCATGCGGATATGCCGCTGTCTCTCCGGCATTTGCCGGGACCTTTGTCCTGATCGGTCCAAGCCACGCCGGATTTGAGACATGCACCTCGGATATGATCTGGGAAACGCCTCTTGGGAACGTGTTCCCGGAAACTGCATTCATCGAAGCCCTTGCGGCGCAGATTCCCGTGCAAAACGATTTGATCTCGGCAGAGGAAAACTCCCTCGAGGTTCAGATGCCCTTCATCCGGTATCGGTTCCCAAAAGCACGGATCGTTCCTATCCTGATGGGCGATCAGTCCCCAAACGGCGCAGTCCGGGTCGCAAAGGTGGTTTTGTCTGTTGCAGAAAACACCGGCATACGTCCGATTATCATCGCATCAGGCGACGGTTCGCATTATGTTCCGGCGAAGATTGCCGCGGAAAAGGATCTGGCAGTCCTTTCAGCCGTAAGAAATCTGGACGTGTCCGTCTTCTATGACGCACTCTTCAGACTTCGCCCGTCCATGTGCGGCTACGGATGTATCGCCGCAATGACGCTGATATGCGCCTCGTTTGGTGCAAAAGAGGCCCCGGTTCTCTTGTATCAGACATCGGGTGATGTCACCTGCGATCTGACCGAAGTCGTAGGGTATGCTGCCATGGAAGTGATCTGACATGGCGACATGGAGTGCTCCGGGGAAAGTCATCCTTTTTGGAGAACATTCGGTCGTTTACGGAAAACCGGCTATCGCTATGGCAATAAAACCCCGGGTCCAGGTGACGGTTCGGCATTCCCGGTATTATCAGAAACCAAACTCACCCTACATCTCGGAATGTTTCCGGATCACCGATGTAAAAGGCAGCGTGTATGTCAGATCCCAGCTGCCGAGCGCATCGGGTCTCGGTTCTTCCGCGGCCGTGACGGTAGCAACGCTTTTTGCCATTAACGATGAGTTCGAACTCGGCTACACCCGCGAAGAGGTCGGCGATCTGGCCTTCGAGGTGGAAAAGGCAACGCAGGGAGGTCGGGCCAGCGCGACCGACACGTATGTTTCGACATTCGGCGGTCTGGTCTTTATCCGGGGCAGTGAAAAACGCCGTCTTCTTCCCCCGCAGAATCTCTCGATCGTGATCGGAAACTCTCTTATCTCCCACAACACTGCGGAGATGGTGGAGAAAGTCGCCGAACTCAAACGGACCTCGCCGGTTGTTGCAAACGGCATCATGGATGGGATCGGCGGCGTGACCCTGGAAGCCATGCACAATCTTGAAAATCCCAAGGAACTGGGTGTTTTGATGAACCGGAACCACGCTCTTCTCGATGCTCTCGGTGTTGGTCACCCTGTTTTGTCCCAGCTGGTTCTTGCGGCCCGGAATGCCGGAGCCTACGGAGCAAAACTCTCGGGCGCCGGCGGCGGGGGATGTATCTGGGCTCTCTGCTCAAAGGGTTCCCGCAATCGGGTTGCCGGGGCAATCGAAGACTGCGATGCCCGCCCGATAACCACGTCCATCGATACGGAAGGAGCACGGAGGGAAAAAGATGAGTGAACTAGTCATTATCAAACTCGGCGGCAGTATTGTAACGAAAAAATCCGAAGACGGCGTCGTCGATTCGGCAAAGATCAACCTTCTGGCAGAGCAGATCGCACCGTTTGCCGGAAAATTCCCGCTCATCATCGTGCACGGGGCAGGCTCCTGCGGTCATCCCGAAGCAAAGGCCTATGATATCCCCGTCGGCGTCACGAAAGAAAACGCCGCAGGAATCTATGTTACGCACACGGCCGTTTCCACGCTCAACCGCTCCGTGGTCTCGTCGCTTCGCAAAGCCGGCATGGAAGCCGTCTCGCTTCATCCGTTCGGCTGCTGTCTTGCGGAGAACGGCCGGCTCGTCTCTGCAGGCGTTTCACAGATCAAAGAGATGCTTGCCCTAGGCATAATCCCGGTCCTGCACGGGGATGTGGTCATGGACACAAAACGCGGCGCCTGTATTATCTCCGGCGATCAGATCGTCCCTTATCTGGCAGTCAAACTCGGCGCAAAACGCGTCGGGATCGCGACCGATGTCGGCGGCGTTCTTGCAAACGGCACGGTTGTTCCCGAGATCAACCGGACGAACGTCGGTGAAATCGACCTCGGCGGTTCGTCGAGCACCGACATAACCGGCGGCATGCGTGGAAAGATCAATGAACTTCTCCTTCTCGCCGACGAAGGGATCGACTCGCACATCTTTGCCGCGAACCGTGTGGGAGACTTCCTTTCTGGGCACAATTACGGCGGAACTCTGGTGAAAAAATGACTCCGGATACACCTACATCATCACGAAAACTGGATCATCTGCGCCTCTGCAGCGAAACCGACGTAACCGCCGGCAGTGCGGGCTTTGAAGACATTATTCTCGTGCACAATGCACTGCCCGAATGCGATCTTGACGCGATCGACCTCTCCGTCGACTTTCTTGGACGAAAGCTTTCCTCTCCGTTGTTTATTTCCGCGATGACCGGCGGTCACCCGGATACCGCCGAAGTGAACTGCGTGCTTGGAAGTGCCGCGGAGAAATACGGTCTTGCGATGGGGGTCGGCTCCCAGCGTGCGGCTCTTGAAAATCCCGATCTTGAGAATAGTTTCAGTGTCGTCAGAGACGCTGCCCCCCATGCGTTCCTCTGCGGAAACATTGGCGCGGTCCAGCTGGTCAGCCATGGTATGGAATGGGTGGATGCCGCGGTCGATATGATCGATGCCGATGCGCTTTGTATCCACTTAAACTTCCTTCAGGAAGCCGTCCAGCCGGAAGGCGACCATGATGCGACCGCGTGTCTCGATGCCATATCACATGCCTGCAAAGAAGCAAACGTTCCTATAATCGTAAAAGAGACCGGATGCGGTATTTCCTCAGAAGTTGCCGCCCGGCTTTTCGATGCCGGTGTTTCAGCAATTGACACCGGCGGATACGGCGGGACTTCCTGGGCAAAAATCGAGGGAGCCCGTGCACAGAAAAGGGATGCTGCCGGTGATAAAGCTCTGGCCGGACTTGGGAATTCTCTGCTTACATGGGGAATTCCTACCGCAGTCAGCGTTTTTGAGGTAGCGAAGGTGAGTAAAGGACCGGTTATTGCAACAGGCGGGTTGACGACCGGTCTTGATATTGCAAAAGGGATCGTTCTTGGTGCCACGCTTGGAGGGATGGCTTTATCTCTCCTAAGTCAGGCACTTTCCGGCGAGGAAACCCTTGGATATGCAATAGACACGATTCACACGGAACTCAGGGCTTCGATGTTTCTCTGCGGGGCAAAAGATATTGCCTCCCTTGCAAAGGTCAGGTATTACCTCCTTGGAAACGTCAGGCAGATGATTCGGACATAAAAAAATCAGGAAACAAAATATGGTTGACATAGAAGTAATAGCCGTAGGCGGTTACAACGAGGTCGGAAGAAACATGACCGCTGTCCGCGTCGGCAAAGAGATTGTCATTTTCGACATTGGCTTATATCTGGACCCGATCACGGGTAACAACAACGTGGATATGGAGAATATGCACTCGCTGGATCTTATCCAGATGGGGGCAATTCCCGATGACACCGTCATGAACTCGGTCGAAGGGACCGTGAAAGCGATCGTGTGTACGCACGGTCACCTGGACCACATAGGGGCTATCCAGAAACTTGCCCACCGGTACAACTGCCCGATCATTTCGACGCCATACACGAACGAGCTGATTAAACAGCAGATCGAAGGCGAACGCAAATTTTCGGTGATGAACAAGACGTTTGCGCTGAAAGCCGGAGGGAAATACACCATCTCCCAGAACCTCACGTTAGAGTTCATCCGCGTTCAGCACAGTATCATCGATTCGGTGATGGCTGTTCTCCATACCCCGGTCGGCTGCGTTGTGTATGCAAACGATTTCAAGTTCGATATGACGCCGGTCATCGGCGAAGCTCCGGATCTCGCCCGCATGCGTGAGATCGGCAAGCAGGGCGTCAAGGTTCTGATCGTTGAATCGCTGAACCTTGATGACCGCGGCTACTCCCCAAGCGAGCAGGTTGCCCGTCTTCGGGTCCGCGACGCGATTATGCGATGCGAGGACGACAAGAACGCCGTCATCGTTTCGACTTTCGCATCTCAGATCGCGAGGATCAAGACCATTACCGAGTGTGCCCGCGAAATCGACCGGATTCCGGTGCTTCTCGGCCGCAGTATGGAGCGGTACAACACGACTGCCGAGGTCTTAAAGCAGGTTGCTTTCCCGCAGGGGACAAGTATCTACGGAAATCGAAAGACCACGGACCGTATGCTCCGCCGCGTTCTTAAAGAAGGCAAGGACAAGTTCCTTCTTGTTGCGACCGGTCACCAGGGTGAACCCGGATCCATGCTCTCGAGAATCGCTCTCGGCGAGACGCCTCTTAAAATCGAGAAGGGGGACAAGGTCATGTTCTCGGCAAACATCATCCCTAATCCGACCAACTATGCCCAGCGTGCCGAAGTCGACCGCCTTCTGATGCGGCAGGGAGCCCGTATCTTCGACGGGCTTCACGTGACCGGTCACGCCTACTATCAGGAGCATTACGATCTTCTTTCCATGCTGAATCCGGAGCACATCGTCCCGTCCCACGGTCCGTTCACCATGAAGGGCGGGTATGTGACGCTTGGTTCTGAGTTCGGCTATACGCTGAACAAAGAAATTCACATTATGCAGAATGGAGACCGTCTGGTCCTTCCGAAATGAGATGATCTTATGAAACATGATGAATATCTGAAATCTGTTGCCGCCAAAGTGGATATGGAGGCGGATGAGTATAGTAAAGCGGTCGATTCGACCCTGCAGAAAGCAGCGTCCCATCTCCTTGTGAGCGGAGGAAAACGCCTGCGCCCGGCTCTTGTGCTGCTTTCGGCGGAGTCGATTCGGAGCGGTGCATCGGAGGATATTTTTCAGGCAGCCCTTGCGCTGGAGTGGACGCACACCTTCACCCTTGTCCATGATGATATCATGGACGGGGATTCACTGCGCCGCGGAAGACCGACGGTTCATGTCGTCTGGAATGAGGCCACTGCGATTCTCGCAGGCGATGTGCTGTATGCGAACGCGTTTGAATACCTGTGCCGCGTGAAAAACGCTACGCCCGAGTCCAAAGTCATCGCGGTCCAGATGCTTGCCCACTCCTGTCATGAGCTCTGCGAAGGCCAGCAGGAGGATGTCTCTTTTGAAACGCGGTCGGATGTAACGCTGGATGAGTATCTTTCGATGGTTCGGAAAAAGACCGGCGTTCTTTATGCGGCGGCAGCCGGTATTGGGGCCGCCCTTGCCGGCGGAGATGTCAAACAGATTTCCGCTCTGTACACGCTTGGTCTGAATACGGGCATCGCCTTCCAGATTCAGGATGATATTATCGATCTTCTCGCCCCGTCGGAAGTCTCTGGGAAGGATCAGGCTTCTGATCTCCGGGAAAATAAACAGAGTATCCTCGCGATCCTTGCACGCGATGGTGGAATCGACCTTTCTGCCTATCATAAGCCTGAACTTTCAAAGGATGAGATCAATGAAGCGATTTCTCTTCTCGAGACGTCCGGTGTTCTGGACAAAGCCCGGGGCATGGCCGAAAAACTGATTGCCGATTCCAAGGCAGGCTTGTCTGTTCTTCCGGACTCAGAATCCAAGACGCTGATCATGGAGATGGCGGACTTCTTCATCGCAAGAAGATACTAATCTTGAGAATTTCTAACAACCTTTTTTTTTGACAGAAAGTACTTTCTTTTCGTACGTTGAGTAGTATGTATGGGGACTTTCAGCAGCTTTGGTCTCAACCAGGCA
>NIZU01000098.1 GCA_003315675.1 Methanocorpusculum sp. MCE | reverse complement strand
TGGAGTTCGAGGTCGCGGACCCGTTCCATGAGGTCGGCATAGTCGCGTTCGAGTTCTTCGAGGCGTTTTTCCATGTTTTCCTGGGATGTCATGTATAGGAGATTGGCTACATCCATACCCCCTCACCCCCCCCAAAAAAAGAAGAATACCCATTATTCCTTGGCGTTTTTTTTTTAAATTTACACTCTGTTTTGAATCGTTTTCACCTGATAGATATTATAACAAAATGCAGCCAGCATATTTTTCACTCGTACTCTTTGCAGCGTTGTTACCTTTACCAACCCTGCATGAAAAACATTTTTGATCACTACATAGGGTCTCTCGCCCTTTGATCTCTTCCTACTTATTCGCAGATTTCTCAGTTTATCTCGTATGCCAATGGGATGCCCTCTCGCTCCCCTTTTCATTGTGGCACTATATCCCTTGCATTTTGCTCCCTGATATCCCCGATCCCGATAGACCACTTCTCCTTTTTCTGAGAGGTCCACCTGACTATCATGAACATTTGCCGTGGTGGTTTCAATGCGTCGAATAAGATCGTGCGTCGTATCCATGATGGTATGAAGTTTATAGCCATAGTGCATTTTGCCGTTCTTGGACATGATTTTTCCATCTTTATCCCGTCGTGTTTTTGCCTGATCTCCTCGCGGCGTGTCTTTCTTACAATGACCGGGTTCAGCATACACAAACGTTGCATCCTGAATCATACCTTGTTCAATTTTCAGACCTTTCAGGTCAAGTTGTCTCTGAAACTCCTGCCAGACCAATGTATCAACGCCTGATTCGGACATGCGCTCCCGAAATAACCAGATCGTTGAATTGTCGGGTATTTTGTCAGGACACCCAAGAGTTCGCAAGATCGAATCTTGCTCACCGTTTCGGGCTAACGCCCTCACTTACCATGCCAAAAAGAAAGACGATCATAAATTTCACGTTCAACGGCGAGATCAGACAGATTATACCAGACTTCCAGAAGCTGAATCTTGAACATAAGTATGACATCGACATTGGGATGACCGCCCTTGCCGGATTTATTTGCATACATGGATTCAAGAAGAGGGCGAAACACATCCCAATCAAGTGTTTTACCAACGTCGGAGAGACGGTCGCCAAGTTTTTCATAACGTTCGTTATATGCCTGGTTGAGACCAAAGCTGCTGAAAGTCCCATACATACTACTCAAAGTACGAAAAGAAAGTACTTTCTGTCAAAAAAAGGTTGTTAGAAATTCTCAGCAGATTAAAGTCGAGGTCGGCGTCGTGAACGAAGGGCTTTTGTCCATGCAGGGATATGCCCTTGCAGCGCTCGGGCGATACGCAGACGCAGACAAAGCCGCCGGCGTCGTTTTAAGCCACGCCCCAGCAAGACTCGATATGGAACTTCTGCACAGCAGGTGTCTTGCCGGACTCGGCCGGTATCAGTTTGCCGGTGATGCTGCGGCCTCTGCCGGGAAGTATGATGAAGCGGCGATCCATTATCAGAACGCGGCAGCCTTATCACCAAATACGCCGGCACCGTACATCGGTCTTGGCTCCGCATATGAGATGCTCGGCGAGTATGAAAAAGCCGTAGAAGCATTTAGCTCCGCAGACGATATCCTGCCGGATCATCCGGGAATTCTCCTGAATCTCGGCAGAGTCCAGGCGGAAGCCGGACAAAATCAGGCAGCGGCAGAGACCTATCTTGGAATCATGAACAACCACCCGGACATCGCCGGAGCAGCGGTTCATGTCACGACGCTCTACGCCGATCTCGGTAAAAACGCAGAGGCGGCGAATGCGGCTTTAGCTGCATTAGCCAAAGGAGAAGGGGGACGGGCTCTTCTGAGTCTCGGAGGAGACCTCTGCAGATCGGTCGACCGGCTCGATCAGGCACAGGAATGCTATACTGCGGCACTCAAAGAGGAGCCGGACAACGTCCATACCCTTTACTCGCTCAGAAATGTTCACTTGTTAAAGGGTGAGTTCAAACTCTGTATCGAATACATGGACCGGTGCCTCAGCCTTGCCCCCGATTACCCCAAGGCTTTGTTCGACAAAGGAACTGGCTATGTGAACATCGGCAGACTCGAGGATGCGGCAAAAGTACTGCGGCATCTGACGGATATCGACGAAACCAACACAAAAGCCCAGCTTGAACTCGCGGATGTCCTTGAGCAGCTGCAGAAGTACGACGAGGTTCTCGAGGCCTATGCAAAATATCTCCAGACAGGTGTTCCAAATGCGGACGTTATCAGGAAACTTGCCTCGATCTATAGTATGCGGGGAGAATACGAAGAGGCACTCTCTGGATACGACCTCCTGCTCGAGTCAAACCCCGATGACGTAGTTACTCGCCGGCTGAGAGCAGAGGCACTCAGATTCCTCGGCAGGGATGACAAAGCAGCGGAAGCCTTTGCAGAGATGCTGACGCTTCGCCCGCATGATCTGAGCATCAGATTCCTCTATGCATCATCGCTTGCCACCATCGGAAAAACGGAGGAAGCCCTCAATCAGTATGCCGAGCTGACCCTCAAAGACCCGGAAAACACCGCAGCGCTCTTCGGCTATGCCGAGATGCTTTCGCGTATGGGAAAATATCCGGAAGCAGTCATACATTTCGACAAACTGATTGGGAAATACCCGAGAAACAGTCTGCTTCATATCGAAAAAGCCCTTGCCTCGATCAAGATCGGCGAGCCGGCCGATATCGTCAGCGAAATGGCGGCCGCAGGCCAGGCCGACCAGAAAAATCCGTATGTCCTTTCCGGTCTTGGTTTTATGCAGATGGTTACCGGTCACCCGATCGAAGCACTCGCCGCATTCGACAAAGCGGAGACTGCGGGATGCAAAGATCCTGATCTGAACTTCTGCCGCGGGATCATCTATCTTCAGCAGAACAGATTCGATATGGCGGAAAAAGCAGCGGATCACATCCTGAAAAACGATCCGGAGCACATTCCCGCCATGCATCTCAAAGCACGGTCGCTCGAGTCCGTCGGCAGACTGAAAGAAGCAGTCGGCTATTACGACAGAATCGTGAAGCTCTCTGAGCTCGGCAAAGAGATGGAACCATCTGAGGACTGAATGCAGATTCAAATCCTCTGCATCGGAAAGATCAAGGACGCCTATATTTCATCCGGGATTGCCGAGTTTGAAAAACGTCTGCGGCCTTACGGGAAGATATTCATCACGGAACTTGCCGAAGTGAAAATTCCGGAAAATGCCTCGGTATCAGAAGAGCTTCGCGTGAAGGAGAGAGAAGGCGAACTGATCCTTGCAAATGCAAAGGAGGGATTCATGAAAATCGCTCTCGACCCAAACGGGATATCTCTTTCAAGCGAAGAATTCGCCGACGTGTTTCGCGATGCGAAATTATCCGGAAAAACCTCTGCTTCATCATCGGCGGACCCCTGGGCCTGTCACCGGAATTGCTCAAATCGGCCGAAAAAAAACTTTCTTTGTCCCGTATGACCGTTACTCACCCCATGACCAGGCTCATCCTCTTCGAGCAGGTGTATCGCGCGTTTCGGATACTGCACGGAGAACCCTACCACAAATAACAGCATATAGCCGTGTTACCTGTTGTCATGTAGCATCAATATTATACGTGGTTAGTTCCAACATATAAGTACCATGAAATTGGTATACACCGGCAAAACAAAAGATGTATTCTCACTTGACGATGGGAACTATCTGCTGAAATTTAAGGATGACTGTACTGGCGCCGATGGCGTATTCGATCCTGGGATGAACACAGTCGGCCTAACTATTGAAGGTGCCGGACGTGCTGGTCTCAGATTAACCGAGTACTTTATGAAGATCCTGAACGAAAAAGGGGTCCCTACTCACTTCATCAGTGCAGACATCGAAAATGTAACGATGACCGTAAAGCCCGCCAAGACATTCGGCAAGGGACTTGAAGTCATCTGCAGATTCCGTGCAGTAGGCAGCTTCTACCGCCGCTATGGCGACTACATTAAGGAAGCAGCGCCACTTCCGGCATTTGTCGAGACAACGTTCAAAGATGATGCACGCGAAGACCCGCCTGTAACCAAAGATGCGCTTGAAATTCTGGGCATCATGACCCCTGAGGATTACGAGAATCTTAAGGTCATTACCCAGAAGATCGGTACCATCATGAAGGAAGAGCTCGCAAAGAAGAACATCGAACTCTATGACATTAAGTTCGAGTTCGGCAAGATCGGCGATCAGGTCGTTTTAATCGATGAGATCTCCGGCGGAAACATGCGTGCCTACAGAAACGGCGAGTACATTTTACCGCTCGATCTGACAAAGATGGTTCTCGACGAGTAACCATCCCTTTTTTTCTCTAAAAAAATACTTATATCAGGCTGTTCTATCATTCATCATGAACAGACTGAAACTGCTGAGTTTCGGAGCGTGCGTGCTTATCATCTGCATATTTGCAGCAGGGTGCATCTCTCCGGAGGTTCCGGTGAATACCGATAATCCGGTTTTGACCGTAACGGTCGAAAAAGCGGGAATAATGATTCCGGCAAATGCGTCGATGACGTATATTCTCCCGGCAAATCCGACGACAGGCTACACTTGGAATGTGATGGAAAGTTCCGGACTGAACGTCACCGATGAATATAAGTCGACCCCCGTGCCCGAAGGATGGACCGGCGGGGGAGGCTACCAGTATTACACGCTGACCGCTGACAAAGCCGGGACCTATACGTTCAAAACAGCATATGCACGGTCATGGGAAACGGATACCGAACCGATCTATACCATGACACAGAAGCTGGTATTTTCCGAGGCAGAAAACAATGATTATGCCGGCGATGTTATGCTGAGCGTGCTGTTTGACGGGACGGTCAATCCGAAAGCAGGCGACGTTGTCAAAATCTGCACGGAAGGAAATCCGACCACCGGGTATTACTGGACAGCAGCACCAGAGACCGGACTGACCGTTCTCAAAGATGATTATGTTACGGAGGGTACCTCTGGAATGGCCGGCGCCGGCGGAACATATGTGTGGTATGTTACGGCAGAAAAGGCAGGGACCTATTCATTCAAAGCAACATGTCAGAGGTCCGGACAGGAACCGTCCAATCTGTTCTTCTTCGATCTGACGTTCGTATAATCAAAACCATAAGAAGCGGCAACGCTTCTTCATTCCTTTTTTTCTTATCCCCAGTACCGGTGCGTCTGAACGAACTTGCGTTCCACTTTCAGAATTTCCCGGTAAAAGTTATCGCCGGTCGCAAACGTGTTCAGAATTCGGGGCGCCGCTTCCGGGCCGACCCCGCGTCCCGCCAAAGCCACAACTGTTTTTTTCCCGCTGGAAAGGACCATGTTCGCGTTCCGCATCATCCGGGTCTCCGCCTCCCGCTCTTCGGTCGAGAGGTTCTTCTTTTTCAGGGCAGCAAACATCGGCTCCTCGTAAGGCTTCAGCGCCGCGATCAGCCGGGCGCCGCAGACCGGACACTCCGGCTGATTTGGGACCCTCGCGACCTTCGTCTTCGACTTCCATTTCCTGCAGTGCATACAGGCAAGGATCACATCCTGCTCATCAATCCTCTGCTTCACGCTTTCGATGATCGCCTGATCCTCCCCCGGAGGCACGACCACATCCCGGCCGGTAAAGAGTCCCTCCGCCCCGATGATCGACAGACGGCTCGTCTTCGTCTCCATCTCATGGTTTTTCAGCATCGTCACGACATTTTTCGCAGACTCTACATCCATACTCGAGAAGAACAGTTCGCGGAATGCTTCTTTCTCGATCACCGTCCCGTCGAAGAGATCGAGAAGACGGTTCATACTGATCTTTTCATAATCCGCGTCCGCGTCGATCGCCCCGAACTTTTTTGCGATCTGGACGAGTTTCCATTTGTACAGAGCCGTTTTTTTCAGCGCAAGGATCAGGATCGCTTCCAGATGTTCCGGTTCGAGAGAGAGGAGGACCTCCTCCACGTCCGGAGCACGCAGAAACTGCGGGAGCCGGAGAAGGATCCGGTAGGCATTCGTCTCGATTCCGACCGACGTTCCGTATCTCGCGGAAAGCAGGATCGAGAGGACCCGACCGATCGTCTCGTTCACCTTGTGCCCTCCGCACAGATTCACCACGACCCCCTCATCTGAATCTTCCAGAACGATCAGCTTGTCCGTCGCCGTGATCGACCGGTTCTTTTTTCATCTCGGAAAGGACCTTCTCGGCAAAGCGGACGGACATTTCATCTGACCGGTAGTCGGCAAAGTTCTGCAGACGGCGCAGCCTCCCGACTTCCATTGCCACCGTGAAAGGTACCGGGATTTGCTCTCCTTCCCAGGACGGCAGCTCTCCTTTCGCATTCTTCGCCGGCTCGACCATGATCCTGTCCTCGTCGATGTCGAGAACCCGCCAGACCTGACCACGCGCAACGAACACGGCGCCCGACGAGATCCAGCTGATCACAAACGACTCGTCCAGAGTCCCGACCGGTTTTCTTGAGACCACGTCGAAGATCATGCTCTTCTTCTCATCCGCGATCATCGAGAGATTCAGCGAAAGATACTTTCTTGCCCGGGCTTTGGTGATCACCATCCCGCCTTCGGTTCGGATCAGGTAATGTTTTTCCATGCCGGCGATCACTTCACGGATCAGTGGGGCCGGCATTTTCAAAGCAGAAGCTCCGTGAAAAAATCTGCTCGATCTTTTCGATCGCTATCTCGCCGCGTTCCACCGCGAGGGCCGCGATCTGGTTCGCGATCGCATCCGCGGCATTGATGTGCGGACGGATGTTTTCCGGCTGATTGCTCATCGCTTTGTTGACGATCACCATCGACTCCAAAATATCATCGAATCCGGTCGCGAGGATCATGCCCTTCGAAGTGGCATGAATCTGGTGGCCGGCTCTGCCTGTCCTCTGCATGAGGCGGGCGACCTCACGCGGCGAGTTGAACTGGATGACGTGATCGATCTGTCCGATGTCGATCCCAAGCTCCATCGAGGAGGTACAGATCATGCCCCGCGTCATTCCGGCACGGAACTTGTCCTCAGCATCGATCCTGACCTCGCGGGAGAGGGACCCGTGATGAACATCCGTGTCCCCGCGGGGAAGAAGGGCATGGCCGATCGCCTCGGCGACGCTCCGGGTGTTCGTGAAAACGAGGGTCGAGGTGTGGGAGTCGATACATTTGCCGATCATCTTCGTCTGGTCGCCGGATGACTCGCCGGCAAACTTCACGGAAAGGTCGAGGGTTTTCGCGACAGGGACCTGCACGATCGTGCAGGGACGTTTCCCGCAGAGTAACCTGCCGACAACCTCGGGGTTTCCGACGGTTGCCGAGATCCCGATCCGCTGGAACTCGCCGGCGAGTTCGGCAACCCGTTCGAGCGCAACGGAGAGCTGGGCACCGCGTTTTCCGTCGGCAAGTTCATGAATTTCATCGACGATGACGTAGCGAACGGCCGCAAGATGTTTGCGAAGCACCTTTCCCATCATCATCGCCTGCAGACTTTCCGGCGTCGTGATCAAAAGATCGGGCGGATGGGTCGCCTGTTTCCGGCGGTCGGTCTGGCTCGTGTCCCCGTGCCGGACTGATATCTTCAGCCCGAGTTCGGCCCCCCACCACTCGAGCCTGTTCATCATATCCCGGTTGAGGGACCGAAGCGGCGTGATGTAGAGGCCTGAGAATCCTTCGGGCATGGGGTCCTTGAGCATATGATGGAACACAGGCAGCAGCGCACTCTCGGTTTTTCCCGTTCCGGTCGGCGCGATCAAAATCGCGTTGATCCCTGAGATGGGTTTGGGGACTGCACGCATCTGAATCTCGGAGAACTCATCGAAGCCCCGCTTCTCCAGAACCTCCCGAAGCTTTGGATGGAGTGAATCTTTGAGTTCCTGAATCGCGGATGTCATATCTCCTCCAGAGGGTCAGGGCGGAGTTCGGTGAACGGAGCAACGTAGGTCCCGTCTTTTAAGAACACCTCGCCCGTTTCTGTCAAAATCGCCTTTGCGATCGGAGAGATTTTGTTGCCCGGGATCAGCCGGACATCCATCCCCCCTGACAGTTCATAAAACGCCGGTACCAGAAGAACCCGGGTCGGATCGGCCGGCACCGGTCCCCAGATAGAGGGGTCGATCTCGGCAAGCAGATACCCGGGCGTTCCGCGCAGGGCGCAGCCGACGGCGTCAAAGATGTTTACGACCGGGTGGTGATGGCCGCACAAAATCAGATGACCGAGAAGAGAAGGATCCGGGATCGTGTGGCCGTGGAAATAGCCTGTCCCGTCGATCAAGGCCCAGTTCATAGGGAGGAGTTCGCCTTTTTCGAGATACAGTTCAAGGCCGGTGTCGTGATTTCCGGGAGCGAGCCGAAATTCTCTCTCTCTCTCTGGATACTTCTCAGGACCTCGGGCATCTCGGTTCGTTCCTGGTAGGTGACATACGGGATCATGTGTTTGAGGTCCCCGAGCACGACCAGATAGTCGGGATCGGCCTGTTCGATGACGGCAAGCAGTCTCGCAAGACGCGAATCGGT
Source organism: Methanocorpusculum sp. MCE (assembly GCA_003315675.1). GTDB lineage: Archaea > Halobacteriota > Methanomicrobia > Methanomicrobiales > Methanocorpusculaceae > Methanocorpusculum. The sequence continues at coordinate 6,268 of NIZU01000098.1, read as the reverse complement.
CCCGCTCTGAAAGTGCAGACCGTGCCGGTGGAGGTCGGCCTCGACACCGAAGTGGGGATCGGCTATGATCAGGGAACGTTCCTGTCTTTCGATAAGGACCGCTGGTCCTTCTGTATAAAATTCCGGCTGCATGATCAGGCGATTTTGATGAATTCGGTCGTCGGGGTATAGCATTCCCCTTCTTCCATAAGTATTCCAAGACGCATCTTCGCAGAAGATTCGTCGAGGCCGAGACTTTGTAAGCGGGAGATGACGTCGAGTATTCGTGCTCCTTTCTTTTCGGAGAGAACGGAGATGATCTCGAGTATTTTTTCGTTGGTGACCTCCTCTTTCGGACCTGCCGGTTTGACGGAGGCGAGCGCAGCGCCGATTTTTCCGGCAAGCTCTTTACGGGACTCGGAGGGAGGGGACTTTTCCAGCCGCGAGATCGCCGACTCGGCGGTGCTCACGATCCAGGCGTCACGGGCGCTGCGGGTGGAGGGAGCGATCGTCTCCGGAACGATCTCGAGAAACGTTCTGCCGGCGTATTTGCGGAACCTGACCATGCCGAATACGGCGACGAATGAGGGGGGGGCGAGTTCGTCAGCGGTTTTGAGGACAGCGGGGTTCTGCCAGCTCATGGAGCAGGAGAAAACCCCCGTAGGGTCGCTGATGCGAAGCGAAGAGATTTTTCCGTCTCTGAGAATTTTTTCGGTGAGGGTACCTATGAGATATATTTTGGGGGAGAATATGCCGAACTGGGTTTTAAATCCGGTTCCCGTATCCACTGCGTGTATAAGTTCGCCGGCGAATATACGGGATACCGGGAGAAGTCCGGTATTTGGGGTGTCCATTCCTTAACTCATTTGGTTTGAGGGAGCATTAAACCGACCGAACGAGGATATTTTTCTCATATGAGGCGGGCAGGTTGGCGGAGTGAGAAGAGACTAAACGTCTCATGTATGAAACGAAAAACAGATACGAAACGGCATTAATTCAAGTGATCGTAATGCTTTGAAAAAAAAGGGAAATCCAATGCCTTCAGCCGGAATTGAACCGGCGACAACTAGATCTTCAGTCTAGCGCTCTCCCGACTGAGCTATAAAGGCTCTTGCGTAACTAATATTAGTAGAATAACTATTTATAATAATCTGATTGACTCTCTCAAACAGCTTATCCATTCCAAAAACGTAGTACTACACAATGGTTAAGAGCGCCGATACAAAAAACGGAACCAATAAACAGACCCTTCAGGAAAAAATCGTCGGGCGGACCACAAATATCGTCCATATGACGCACAATGATTTAGATGCTGCCGGATCGGATGCGATCTGCCGAATGACATTCGGCAATGAAATCTTCACGCTCTTCTCGTCCGTCGGCCGGGTCGGCTGGTTTCTCGCGCAGGTCGGCGGGTGCAACGGTAAAGGAGATACGCTGATTATCAGTGATCTGAGCTATCAGAACGGCATCGAGGATCAGATACGAAAAGCCCATGCAGCGGGCTGGGTCATCCAGTGGTATGACCACCACAAATGGACTGAGCTTGAGAAAAAACGTGTCCAGCCGTTCGTTCAGACCCTGATCGTGGACACAACGAAATGCGCGACCGGCGTTGTGGCCTCGGTCTTAGCCAAAGATAACCAAAGCGCACGTGGGGTTGCCGAGGTCGTCTGCGATTACGATCTGTGGAAACATCAGGATCCAAGATCCGCAAAACTCGGGATCGTCACCTCGAAACAGGAAAACCTCAGACTCATCCGGGACAAACTCACAAAGGGAATCATCATCGACGAAGAAGTTACCCGCATCTTCGAAAAAATCGAACACGACAAAAATAAGTGCATGAAAAAAAGCATCAGGGCCGCAAAAATCTTCCGGGGAAAATACACCATCGCGGTAATGCCCGCCTACGGTTATCCAAGCGAGACCTCCGCCGAAGCACGCCGGCAGCTTGGAACCGACATTGAACTTCTTGTCTTCGACAATGGAAAGTTCTCTCTCCGCAGTGTTCCGGAGATCAGCCATCTCATCGCCAAACAGTTCGGGGGCGGCGGTCACCCGAATGCATCCGGAGGAAGTTTCAACTACACCTGGAAAGAGAAGTGGATGCTCAAACTCTTCAAAAAAGTCTCCCAGAAAGACAAATTCATTGCTGCGGCTGAGAATCTCTGACCGCACACTTTTTTTATCACCCGGGCAGTACTAGCTTATGACCAATCTGGCCGAAAGCATCAGAATAGATTACGGGATCTGTACGACCTGCGGCGCGTGCGTGAACGTTTGTCCGAGCAATATCATCCGGCGCGATGCAGATGCCTCGCCGATCGTTCATCCCGGCCTGGGCTGTATTTCCTGCGGACACTGTATTGCGGTCTGTCCAAGCGGCGCTATGAGTCTTGGTGCGGAGATGGAAGAGGCAGGGATCGCAGACCCGGCGATTCTCGCACGCCATCTCAAGACCCGCCGGTCGATACGCGTCTGGAAAGACAGTCCCGTTACAAAAGAAGAGTGTGAAGAACTCATCGGAATCACCGCCCATGCACCATCCGGTTGTAATATCCACCCGGTCAGATGGGTCGTCGTGAACGACCCTGCAAAAGTGAAAGCGTTCGTTGCGGCCTCGACTGAACTCCTCAGAACGGTCCCAAAGGAGAATCGCATGTATGGTCTCGCTGCCGGACTTTTGAGAAAACTGGACGCGGGCGATGATGTTCTCTGCAGAAACGCCCCGGCACTTCTTATCGCAGTCGCAAATCCCAAGGAAGACTTAGGCTTTGTGGACAGCATCATTTCTCTGACCTATGCGGACATCTATGCCCCTTCGATCGGGCTTGGAACCTGCTGGGCCGGATTTGTGATGATCCTACTCGGTGTGTTCCCTCCGCTTCACAAAATCCTCGGCATCCCGGAAGGATACAAAGCGCAGTATGCGCTCATTGCAGGCCATCCAAAATACACAATCACCAGTATTCCGCCACGAGATATGCCCAAGATCTTCTGGACATAAAAAAAAAAGATTAGAGAGAGAGAAGTAAACGGGGCAGCTCGAGAGCAAGCCACGGATTTGCTTTGAATATCGCAATAACAAGTGATCTCACCGAGATCTCTTCAAGAGAAAGATCGGTCATCGAGTGAACGATGGAGTTGAACTTTGCATCATCCATTTTGATGAAAGCTTCCTTTACCGCATAATTTCTTACAAGTGCATGACCGAGAGGGCCTTCACGCCAAGTGTCATCATAGATCATCAGAGCCTTCTTGGATGTATCGCCTTTTTTCAGGGCCGCTGCGGCGACTTCGCCTGCAAGCTTTCCGGTGTACATGGCATTATAGATACCTCCGCCGGTGATCGGATCGGAAAGACGTGCAGCGTCCCCGACGATGATAAGATTGTCGGCGACCGTGCAGTCCAGCGGTTTACAGACCGAAACACCACCTACGATCAGTTCGGTGATCTTTCCAGTCGGGAATTCGCGGGCAATGAACCGGTCGAGGTAATCCTTCGCACGGTGGCCTTCGCCGGATTTCGTGCCGGCAATGCCGATCCCGACATTGGCACACCTGTGTCCCTTAGGGAAAACCCAGATATAACCACATGGAGCATCCGTATATGAAATATAAAACAGATTTGCCCGCTCATCGATATCGATATCGTTGACGATGTACTGGGCACAGGTCTCAAGCTCGGCCAGAGGGACAGTCGTATTGATGCCTGCCCATTTGGCAAACTTCGACTCGACTCCGTCGGCTGCAATAACGACTTTTGCCCGGACCTCGTAGGTTTTTCCATGCTGGTGGATCACGGCGCCCGATACTTTGCCGTCGATCATGATCGGGGCAGAGGCGCGTGCATGAACCTGGATCTCGGCTCCTGCCTCGGCTGCCTGCCAGATCAGTTCACGGTCGAAAACTTTTCTGTCGAGAACGTAACCAACTTTACCGCCGGAGTAATTATCACCGATCGCGAACTTCGTTCCATCAGGTCCGACCAAAACAGCTTTGTCGAGATCAGCAGCGATCCATTTTGGATCGGGCTCGATAAACTCAGCCAGTGCTTCCTTGCCGATACCCTCCGCACAGCGGACGGGCGCCCCGATCGCCGGGCGTTTTTCGACGAGGAGAACGGACAATCCCTGTTCAGCGGCAGCTTTTGCTGCAAGAGCTCCTCCCGGACCTCCGCCGACAACCAAAACATCGTATGCTTCCTTCATTGTTCCTCCAGTTCGATTGCTCCAAGCGGGCAGACCGTTGAACAAATCTTACATTTGTTTTTACAGAGGGTCTCATCAACGGTCAGATAGGCATCGATGAGTTCGAGGGCCCCTCTCGGACAAACGGAGACACACACACCGCAGTATCCGCAGACATCTCGTCGAATATGAATCATCGTCTTAATAATTTGTTTCAGCCGCTTAATAGTTTGCTCTGCAGGAGCCTTATATTTCAGCCGCTCGAACTAGTAAGTATGGATGCGGATGAAAAAACTAAACCGAGTTTGATGTATATTATCCTGATGATTGTGGCGACTGCTTGCGTAGTTTACGGTGTCTACGGATGGGTCACCGGTCTGTGGTAAAAAAAGGAGATTTATTTTTTTGAACCGGGCGCGGCAGTTACCTTTAAAACGGCTTCTGCGAGTTCCTCAAGTCTCTCGACAGGGAAACCGGCAACCATTTCATCATCGGCAATGCCGGAGAACTTCCGGGAACCGTCGCAGCCGAGAGAGAAGTTCGGTTCTCCGTTCTGATACACATAAGCCGTGGCATCGGAACAAACGGATTGGATACCGGCAAATTCTGGGTAGAGCCGGCCGCCGAGTCTAAAGAGCGAGGCCTGCGCGAGTTTCAGCATCGCAAACGGATTGGCGAAGATGATCACAACATCCGGAACGAAGGTTGCTTTTTCCAAAGGTGCATAGACGGTGGCATAGGTATCCTGCGGGAGAGCCGGGACATTGTACACCGTTCTTTTGCTCGCGCCAAGCGAACTGTACTTTCCAAGTCTGAAGTAATGTTCTCCCGACTCCATTGACTCGCCGATTTCGCGCAGACCAAGAACCCATGCTCCGCCGCCGCACTGATGCTTGGAATCAGGTGCATAGAAGATTTTTCCCTGACGTGCAAGTGAGACCATTCCACAGTGACGAACGGTTTCTTCGATCTCGGATATTCCCTCCGGAATTTTGTCCGGAGATGATACCAGTTTTACGGCGACAGGCGAACCTATAACGTGGAGAGTCTCCTTTAGAGTCGCGGAAATTTGTGCATAATCTGTCATGAGATAAAATAGGTCATAGGATTATTTAAAAACGTTGAGAATATCTATCAACCCATTTTTTAACGCGAATCATGAATTATGGAAGATTGGCTACATCCCTACACCCTCACCTCCCCCCCCAAAAAAAAGAAAAATACCCATTATTCCTTGACGTTTTTTTTTTTAATTTACACTCTGTTTTGAATCGTTTTCACCTGATAGATATTATAACAAAATGCAGCCAGCATATTTTTCACTCGTACTCTTTGCAGCGTTGTTACCTTCACCAACCCTGCATGAAAAACATGAGAATATCTATCAACCCATTTTTTAACGCGAATCATGATTTAAGGAAGATTGGCTACATCCCTACCCCCTCACCCCCCAAAAAAAAGAAAAATACCCATTATTCCTTGACGTTTTTTTTAATTTACACTCTGTTTTGAATCGTTTTCACCTGATAGATATTATAACAAAATGCAGCCAGCATATTTTTCACTAGTACTCTTTGCAGCGTTGTTACCTTCACCAACCCTGCATGAAAAACATTTTTGATCACTGCATAGGGTCTCTCGCCCTTTGATCTCTTCCTACTTATTCGCAGATTTCTCAGTTTATCTCGTATGCCAATGGGATGCCCTCTCGCTCCCCTTTTCATTGTGGCACTATATCCCTTGCATTTTGCTCCCTGATATCCCCGATCCCGATAGACCACTTCCCCTTTTTCTGAGAGGTCCACCTGACTATCATGAACATTTGCCGTGGTGGTTTCAATGCGTCGAATAAGATCGTGCGTCGTATCCATGATGGTATGAAGTTTATATCCATAGTGTATTTTGCCGTTCTTGGACATGATTTTTCCATCTTTATCCCGTCGTGTTTTTGCCTGATCTCCTCGCGGCGTGTCTTTCTTACAATGACCGGGTTCAGCATACACAAACGTTGCATCCTGAATCATACCTTGTTCAATTTTCAGACCTTTCAGGTCAAGTTGTCTCTGAAACTCCTGCCAGACCACTGTATCAACGCC
>NIZU01000097.1 GCA_003315675.1 Methanocorpusculum sp. MCE | reverse complement strand
TGGAGTTCGAGGTCGCGGACCCGTTCCATGAGGTCGGCATAGTCGCGTTCGAGTTCTTCGAGGCGTTTTTCCATGTTTTCCTGGGATGTCATGTATAGGAGATTGGCTACATCCATACCCCCTCATCCCCCCCAAAAAAAGAAGAATACCCATTATTCCTTGACGTTTTTTTTTTAAATTTACACTCTGTTTTGAATCGTTTTCACCTGATAGATATTATAACAAAATGCAGCCAGCATATTTTTCACTCGTACTCTTTGCAGCGTTGTTACCTTTACCAACCCTGCATGAAAAACATTTTTGATCACTACATAGGGTCTCTCGCCCTTTGATCTCTTCCTACTTATTCGCAGATTTCTCAGTTTATCTCGTATGCCAATGGGATGCCCTCTCGCTCCCCTTTTCATTGTGGCACTATATCCCTTGCATTTTGCTCCCTGATATCCCCGATCCCGATAGACCACTTCTCCTTTTTCTGAGAGGTCCACCTGACTATCATGAACATTTGCCGTGGTGGTTTCAATGCGTCGAATAAGATCGTGCGTCGTATCCATGATGGTATGAAGTTTATAGCCATAGTGCATTTTGCCGTTCTTGGACATGATTTTTCCATCTTTATCCCGTCGTGTTTTTGCCTGATCTCCTCGCGGCGTGTCTTTCTTACAATGACCGGGTTCAGCATACACAAACGTTGCATCCTGAATCATACCTTGTTCAATTTTCAGACCTTTCAGGTCAAGTTGTCTCTGAAACTCCTGCCAGACCACTGTATCAACGCCTGATTCGGACATGCGCTCCCGAAATAACCAGATCGTTGAATTGTCGGGTATTTTGTCAGGACAGCCAAGAGTTCGCAAGATCGAATCTTGCTCACCGTTTCGGGCTAACGCCCTCACTTACCATGCCAAAAAGAAAGACGATCATAAATTTCACGTTCAACGGCGAGATCAGACAGATTATACCAGACTTCCAGAAGCTGAATCTTGAACATAAGTATGACATCGACATTGGGATGACCGCCCTTGCCGGATTTATTTGCATACATGGATTCAAGAAGAGGGCGAAACACATCCCAATCAAGTGTTTTACCAACGTCGGAGAGACGGTCGCCAAGTTTTTCATAACGTTCGTGATATGCCTGGTTGAGACCAAAGCTGCTGAAAGTCCCCATACATACTACTCAACGTACGAAAAGAAAGTACTTTCTGTCGGGAAAAAAAGGTTGTTAGATATTCTCCAATTTGTTAAAATTGACTGACAAAAAAAGATTTAGTATCCTTAACACTACTCAGCGTGCTGATCCGAAGCACGGAACCGGGGAGCGGCAAAGAGCGGGGTGTCGAAAAGATCCACCGGTCCGGTAAGCTTTCCATTAAAGAGCGAAAAGCCGAGTCCGACCACCGGGATGACCGTTGTCCGAACATTCGAAGAATCACACAGACTAACCGGGCAGACCCCTTGCTGATTTAGACCGCGGCGGGCGAACCTTTCGCAGAATTCGGCCGTGGACGGAAATTCGCCCCCGGCACGGGCGAGGAAGAGAACCCCGTCCACGATACAGGCATCGTCCCGACCTCGGTCGGGAACCATCACCTCGCCCCAGGGCATGACATCCGATCCGGCGAGAAACAGCAGAAACGGCTCGTTTTCCCGCTCCGGAATCGTCATCCGGCAGACCGAGACCGGATCGGGACCGCAGAACAGATGACGTTTTTGTGCGATCTCCTCGGCTGCGGAGAAGACCGCGGCAATAAGCGTGTCCGGCAGGACATCCGGATCATGCACCGCGATCAGGACCAACCGGTCGGCCGTGTGGGTCACGAAAGAGTCGGTGAGGATCCCGCCTTCCGCCTTTTTGAGCATCTTTGCCGCCGTCTGGAGGATGTCGGGAAAGACCCGGGTTGTCCCGGAGACCCCGCCGACCGGTTTTGCAAAGACAGAGACCGCTGTTTTCATGCTCAGCGGATCGCCTCGATCTTCGCGATCATTCCTTTGCTGCCGACATACACGGGCGTTCTCTGATGGACCTTCGTCGGCACGATGTCCAGAGTAGAACACTCGCCGTTCGAAACCGCTCCTCCTGCCTGATCCGCGAGGAACCCGATCGGGTTGATCTCGAAGACCAGCCGCAGTTTCCCGGAAGCCGATTTCTTTGTCGCCGGATAGGCATACACGCCGCCGTACTCCAGGATCTGATGGAAGTCGGCCACGAAAGAGCCGGAATACCGGTTCTTCCCGCCTTCGCACTCGATCTCATTCATGTACCGGATGTGTTTTTCGGTCCACTCGGGCCGCAGACCCCCGCTTCCGCAGAGCGTGCCTTCCGGGAGTTTCACATTCTCTTGTAATAGGATGTAGGTCCCGTCCTTATTCATCGCAAAGATCGAGACGCCATTTCCAAGCGAGATGGTCAAGGTGGTCATCGGACCGTAGAGCATATAGAATGCGGCGCGAAGCTGGTTCCCCGCCTGAAGAACGTCGCCTTCATAGATCCCGACGATCGTTCCGACGCTGAGGTTCACCTTGATCAGCGAAGAGCCGTCGAGAGGATCCATCACGACGGAATACTTCGCAGAAGGGGACATCTGCACGATATCCTCCTGTTCTTCGGAAGCAACGGAACGTACAAGCCCGCTTTCATGCAGAACAGACGTGATACGTGCATCGGCCCAGGTATCCATCTCGGCCTGATCCTCACCGGAAGAGTTCGTGGAGCCCGCATAATTCTGGTTGCTGATAAATGCGGAACGGATCGGTCCTGCCAGGTCCGCGATGAGTGTTATGATTTTTCCCAGATCCTCAGGGGCATGTGAGGCGATAAGATACTCCTGCAAGGTTTTCATAGTACCTATGATATGCGTTTCTGAGGCAAAAAAACGTATCCTGACGGCAGGAACAAAACTAAACCGCATGCTTCCCGCAGCGAGAAACAGGAAAATAGAAAAAAAGATGCCGCCGGGTTGTTTGGACCCTGCCCTGCGGCGGGTAGACGGATTTACGCCAGTTCTTCGGAGACGATGACAGACCATTCGCCGTCGCAGATCACATTCAGCAGATAGTTGCCGGACGTAGTGATTGGGACGATGATCGTGTCATTATAGGTACCCCTATGGTAGGCAAGCGGTTCTTCGAAGGAGTTTGTTTCGTCCATGACCGGGTTACCATCGTAATCCATCAGGTGAACTTCAACTGCAGTGTTGTTCGCGGTGTTGATCGCAAAGGAAACATTGCCTTTGTTGATCATGAAAAACGGCGTTGCTGCGTTGCCGATACCCGTGAAGGTCTGCGGCGGGACACCGTCGATCTGCTGCGGGAAGGCGAAGTCTGCTTTCCAGGCGCCGGTTGCATTGATGGTCAGGGTCGGCTTTCCGTCGGTCACGAGAGCATAGGTCCACACCCAGCCGTCTGCGGTTTTGGCAGATGATGCCGCGGCATCCGTGTATCTGCCCTGAACGGTGATACCCATCTCTTTGGTATCAACGGAGACGACGGTCATGTCGGCACTGGCCTGGGTTATTGTTAAAGTATAGACCCCGGCAGGGAGTTCGGTGGCGATGCATGCGTTTCCTGTCCCGGAGAACGAGGTCCCGGGTGTGGTAGTGGGGGTTCCAACGCAGCCTGCCGTGATGACCAGGCCGACAAGGGCCATAGCCAGCAGAAGCGCCGGGAATATGAGGATCTTTTTCATAGCGAATATATCTGCTTGAAGAATATTTGAGAGTTTTGGAAAAAATTACCTGTTTAACATTCCGGAAAAACGTGAAAATACATTTTTCTGCAAAAACGGGATGATCCCGTTTTCATGCCGCAGCAGGCTGAGGATCTTACCCGGTGTCAGGGGTGATGACGGATCCATCCGATCCTGCAGAGGGTTCATTATTCATGAACCAGGCCGTTACTTCATCACAGATCTCATCGGTCTCTTCGGTTTCGATCAGATCTTCTCTGAAGAACGGACTTAATTCAGCATGTTCAGGAAGCTCCTGCGGAGCGGTAAAACAGATATGCACAAGATGGGGATACACGCTGAAAGGATCCTGCGCAAGAACGCATATCTCCTCATCCTCAACTGCCGCCACGGGAATGATGAGAAACATTGCTGCAAACATCAATGCGAGTATTTTCGAGGTGATATTCATGATGAAAATTCCTAAGTGTTTATTTACCGGTCTCCCGGCAATACTATATTCAACGTACATGTAAATAATATTTTACATTTTGTTTTGTAAAATATACGATGTGTGGAATACCCGTGCCGTGAAAAGAAACATTTCGTGTAATGGGCAGGCTGAAAATGTTCTAAGAAAACAGAGCGATGCGAGGGAAGGGATTCGAACCCTTGAACTCCTAGAGACAGGGTCCTAAACCCTGCGCCGTTAACCTGGCTTGGCAACCCTCGCAATTTTGACTGTAACATATTGACAGGAGAGGAAAAATAACCTTCGCATTAATCTAGATGAAGGAACAATAGTATTCTATGGTAGTTCAGCACACATGCGGCTTCAAACGTGAGATATTTTGTCGGGAGTGCGGCACCGAACTGACCCAGGACACGCGGGGAAAACTCTACTGCCCGCGGTGCGGCAGGCGGCTTGCGATCCTCTGCCCCCACTGCGGCAAACTCTGGTAGACCCGGCCCTTACGCGGCTGTTCCGCGAAGCCACTCCATATACTTTTCCCGGATCAGGTCGACTTCTTCTCTCGTCAGATCCAGCCGTCCGGTATGGGACAAATATCGTTCCACCTCTTTTATGAGAACTTCAGCCTCGGAAAAATCGTCCACTTCCAGATACACCGGCACGTTCCGCACCGAGATCACTTCTCCGCAGACCGGGCAGAGCTTCCACTTTCCGTAATAGTCGGTATAGGTAAACTGATGACAGCCTGGGCAGCGGATCACCCGATAGGTACTCATATGGTAATTGATGATTGGTGCAGAGAGTCAAAAAGATTCCCCCGGCATCTAAACCCGTGCTTTTATTAGCCGGCAGGTAAATATGAAGAGTCTATGTCAGTTCAGGTAACGGGAATTTCCTGGATCCCGCTCATTCAGAAAGGCGATGATCTCCCGGCAATAATCTGCAGAAATACCACATTCCAGGACGGAGATATCCTCAGTGTCGCATCAACGATCGTTTCGAAAGCCAAGGGATATACCCGCGCTCTCGCCGATATCACGCCCTCGCCGGATGCGTTCCGGATCTCTGGACTCACGAAAGAAGATCCCCGATTCATTCAGGCGATCCTGGATTCGTCCACCGAGATCATCCTGGAGTATCCATTCATCCTCTCCGAAGTCCCCTGCGGCCATGTAGGCGTGCGTGCCGGCGTGGACAATAGTAATATAGAAGGCGAAAATATCATCATCCTTCCAAAAGACCCCTCGGCCGAGTGCAGAGAGATCCGGGAAGCCATCAAAAAGATCACCGGAAAGGATGTCGGCGTTATCGTAACCGATACCTGCGGCAGGGCATTCCGCCGCGGTCAGTGCGGAAACGCGATCGGCTGGGCAGGCATGACCGCGATCCGTGACTTCCGCGGCGACCACGACCTCTTCGGTCTGGAACTCGAGATCACCGAAGAGGCGGTCGTCGATGAGATCGCGGCCTTCTCCAACTTCATTATGGGGGAGAGCAACAACGGGATCCCGGCTGTGAAGTTTTCCGGCTGCGGCACCTGGAAAGGCCATGACTCACTCTACTTCACCAAAGAAGAAGACCTGATCAGAAAGGCTATGAAACGATAAATGGACGTAATTCTCGCAATGGACCTGATGGACGGGTATGTCGTCCACGGGAAAAGCGGCAACCGGGATCATTACCGGCCGCTGACCTGGGGGCTTTCCCCATCAGCCGAGCCTCTGTCGTATCTTTCGGTGATGAAACCGAAATACGCATACGTGGCGGATCTTGACCGGATCAAACTGTGCGGCGATCACACCGAGACGATCCTGAAACTCGCATCGATCCCGAAGAAGCTCTGGGTCGACCGGGGATGCAGTATCCCGGAGGAGTATCTCCCGGGTGTCGCGAACATCGTCAGCACGGAAACAGCCGATGCCCCCTTCGAGGAGTTCACCGGCGGGTATCTCAGCGTCGATGTAAAAGACGGAAAGGTCATCCCCGACGGGCTTGACCCGGCCGAAGTGATCCGCGAGGCGGAAAAATACGCCTTTGACGGGATCATCCTCTTAAACATCTCCTCGGTTGGTACCGAATCCGGGATCGATCAGGAGTTTGCAAAACGTATCCGGGCGGCAACGAAGAAACCGCTCCTCTACGGAGGAGGCGTGAACACGCCGGACGTTCTTCGCATTCTCTGCGATGCGGGATATGACGGCGTGATCATCTCGACCGCTGTTCACAAAGGAAAGATCCCGCTGGAGATCATCCGGGATGGAACCTTTTGCTGATCACGCTCGAAGGGATCGACGGAGCCGGAAAATCCACGCTCTATGAAGGCCTCAAAACGAGGCTTCTTGACCTCGAACCGGTGTTCACCAAAGAACCAGGCAGTCCGCTGGTAAACGGAGCGGTCCGCCGTGAGATAAAGGCAAACCGCGATCCGTTCGCGGAGGCGACGCTTTTTGTTGCCGACCATGCGGCCCATCTGACACAGATCGTGCTTCCGGCGCTCGAAAATAAGAAACTGGTCATCTCCGACCGGTACGCCGACAGCAGGTTTGCCTACCAGCAGGTCTCGCTCGAAGGAATCGTGCCGGATCCGAAAGCATGGCTCACCGCGGTGCATGCAGGCTGGTCGGTTCGTCCCGACCTGACAATCCTTCTTTTGATCGCGCCCGAGACGGCAATGATCCGGCTTGCAGGCAGAGAGGGAAAGGAACACTTCGAGAACCCGGCATTCCTCGAAGAGGTCCAGAAAAAATATCTTGAACGGGTAGCCGAGGATCCCGAACGGTTCCTTCTGATCGACGCCGTTCAGGAACCGGAAACGATTCTTGACTTCGTCGAGAAGAGTATTCGGGCACTTCCCCGAACGTGACCTTTTTTCCATACGAAAGCTGATAAGAGTGCAAGACGTATGTATCCACACATGTCGGGTTTCTTTTCCGTATACGGGATTTCCACAGGACTGCTTGTATCCGGCGACGATATAATCGGCCGGGTCATCAGCTCTCTGAGTAATACCGAGGTTAAATCGATAGAAGAAGGCGACATCCTGCTTTTTGCCGAATCGCCCCTCTCCACCACCGAAGGCCGCAACATCAGGCTCGACGACATCACGCCATCCGCCGAGGCAAACCGGCTTTCGGAGAAGTATCATCTCGACGCCCGGCTCGCCGAGGTCGTCATCCAGGAAAGCGATACGATCGTCGGCGGCGTCCCGGGATATCTCCTTGCCGGAAAATGGGATCTGATCCTTCCGAACGCCGGCGTGGACGAGTCGAACGCCCCGGATGGGTGGGTCACCCGCCTCCCGGCCGATCCGGAAGCGAGCGCCAAACGGCTGCGTGATGAGATCAGGGAACGCACCGGAAAAGAGACTGCGGTCATCATCATCGATTCAAGGACCCATTCGATGCGCCTTGGCGTCTCGGGGGTCGCCATCGGGTGTTCGGGAATCCTGCCGATCACGGACGAGCGCGGTAAACCCGATCTTTACGGAAACAAACTGCAGGTGACCAGGCGGGCGATCGCCGACTCTCTTGCCTCGACCGCCGAACTTCTGATGGGAGAGGCCTCCGAAGGCGTCCCAGTCGTGCTCGTCCGCGGCTACCCGTATATCAGATGCGAAAACTGCAAAATAGAAACGATACCGGCCGAAGAGGATCTCTTCCTCAATCTCGGCAAATAATTTTTTTTGTATAGAACGTTATTTTGTAAAATAAAGGCAAAATCAATAGTGATATCTATTTTCAGGAGAAAGAAAAGTTATGATAGAACAAATTCGGGTTGAACTTATACCAATGGAAGAAGCAGACCGAAATCAGTTTATCCTCGACAATCAGGAAGCGTTTCGCTATGGCGCGTTGGAAGAATTTGGCGTAAGAGATGAACATTTTGAGGACGGTGAAGATATCATATCCAAACAGACCATTGAGGAATGTATGGATATGAAAGGCACAGAAATATACCGCATTACTCTTCATGGCAAGAATGTCGGCGGAGCAATTCTGCACATAAATCCAGAAACAAATCATAATGAACTGGCATTATTTTTTTTAATTCCGACTGTGCACAGTAAAGGTATCGGTCAGGCAGCATGGAAAGCAATAGAGCAGCTGCACCCGGAAACGAAAGTGTGGGAAACCTGTACGCCGTGTTTTGAGAAAAGGAACATACACTTCTATGTGAATTGCTGCGGTTTTCACATTGTTGAATTCTTCAACGCAAAGCATCCTGATCCAAAAAATCCCAATGAGTATTTAGGAGCATCGGCAGATGATGAAATGTTTCGTTTTGAAAAAGTGATGAGATAGAGAACTTCCAGTTTATCGAAGAGATGACAAAGCATCGGCAGTTCAATCCCGACTGCATACTTTTTTGACATCTGGTACGGCAGTGCTGATAATCTGAAACTCATTCGCGGACGTTGGCGGCATTTCCTGACACGCCTTACGAAAAACTGCAAGGTAAATTACGCGTAAGTCCTATGTGTAAAAAAAGTTACTGGGCAGCCGGAACGCCGCTGCTGATTGCTTCCTGGATCTGCTTCTGGAGCTGGGAAGCTTTGGTGGTCATTGCCTTTTCCTGCTTGTCGAGAGAGCCGATGCGGAGTTCAAGGGAATCGATCTTTTCTTCGAGTTCCGCTTTGACGGCTGCTTTCGGTTTCTGGATCAGAACGGATCCGATGGCCGAATAGATGACGGAATCATCAGCTGCGGCCTCGATCTCTTCAAGAGCACGCTTCGTTTCACGGAGCGTCATCTCATACTGCATTTTCTGGGACGATACCTGCTGAAGCTGCTGCTGGATCTGCTGGAACATTCCAAGCTGCTGCTGGATCTGCGGCGGGATACCCGCCGCCTGCTGGGGTGCTGTCATTTATTACAACTCCAATACTTCGTGGGATACATTAACCAACCGCAGCCACATATTGAGGGACGCACGAAGAGACGCCGCATCCTCCGCTTCCACAAGAAGAGTCACGGAAGAGTCGCCGCAGGTGAGCCGCACGTTGGATTTTTCCCCGGGATCGCTGACGGTTTCCGGGGCGAGAACTTCATACAATTTTGTTGCAAACGGGGTTTCAAAGACAAAACATGCTGCGTGGTTCATACCATGACCTGCAGGATATACTGCCTTTTCTGGGTGCCGCAAAAAACGATAGGACCGTCGGCGTTCTCATCATAGGTGATGGGAACATGCGGCGAAAGGTAATCGAACAAATCCTTTTCCCGGGTGAAAAACCCTTTGGAAAAGACGCCGATACGTTCGGATTCGGTCACCTTGGTTATCAGCATGGAAAAGACCAGAGAGTCGTTTACCATCAGATCAAAGAAGGGACCTTGCCGTTTTGAACCCGACAGAAAAATAACGCGGGGGTCATCCCCCCCTATATCATGAACTCCGGCTTTCCCGCGCTGAACGGACGGAAAGTCCAGAGCAAAGGCGATCTCCTTTGCCAGTTTGCGGACTTCCGGAGCCGGTTTGCGCGATGAAGTTACAATTGTCATCTGGCTTTCAGTTCTTTCGTGCCGGCTCCGCGGGCTTTGAAAAGAATACGGTGACCGCAGTAGGGGCAGCGGATGTTCGTACCGATCTCGACCAGTTGTTTACAGCGGGCGCACTTATAAGCAACCATTGGGTTATACTCCTTTAGTCTCGATAGTACGAAGAACGACCTTAAGGCCGGGGGTCTGCGGAACGTAGGCGCCGCCTGCGTATTTGTATCCGCATTTTTTGCACTCCCATATGCCGGTACCAACACGCTTTACAGCGATCGTATCGCACATTGGGCACAGGTGCTTCGCGCGGGAGATCTTCTCACTCTCATTGACCATCTTACGGCAGAAACGGCCGTATCTGGGACCAAAGCGTCCGGCGCTGCCGGTGACGCGTCCTTTTGCAACATTTTTACTCTTGGATGCCATTTTTTATTCCTCCAGAAATATCTAGTAATATTCGTTCTTAGTTGTTTTAATAGTATGCGTCACTCAAGTATCTTGAGCTGAGCATCTCCTTTCGCCGCAGCGTTCGCCAGATTGAAGAACTCCTCCTGCATGCCGGCAGGGATCGTCACGACGCATATCCAGGACCCGTCGCTTTGCCACTCGTTTTTATCCATAGTGACATACGCCGCGCTGGAGATGGACGCATACGCTTTTGCCGCAAAGTCCATCGGGAATTTAGCGGCAATGCGCCGTTCCTCGAACCGGATCGGAAGGATCGGGCGCAGCGCTTTTACGGCCTCTTTCACCAGATCATCTACGGATTTGAACGGATCATAGTTTATCCGGACCTGATCCAGCGCCATCTCGATGCGCATAACGGGATGCGGAAGACCGGTCTGCGGGTTCACGGCGTTTCGTGCGATGAAGGTGATGACCCGTCTGCGTTTTTCTTCGATTAAATGACGACGCTGCTCGGTCGTCAGATGGATTTCGCCTTTGAGAATGATATGTTTTGCGATCTCGGTGAAATCGGTGGTCTTGAACGCTTTTTGCAGATCCTCTTCGGGAGATTTGTCTCCGCGCGAAGCGTTCTCGTATACATACATTGCTGCAACAACATCTTCGATGTCGAGATCCTCGCCGTGCCTCATTTTGTCGGCAAGTTCGGGATCAACCAACAGTTCAAATTTCAGCCCGTGTGTCTCCAGACGGGCGGTTACAGCATCATCAAGGGAAATCATAGATTAACTCACTCCTTTTTCGCAGGAGTCGTCTTGGTAAATTTGGCAACAGCTGCCTTTACTTCATCCGCATTCAGTTTTCTGAATGAGATGGTCGCTATTTTTGTTCCGTTCGCGGTCTCGCTCTCCTTTTTGGAGGAGTGCTTTTTAGAATACTCGCCGGCGATACCGATCTCGACGGTGTTCATGTCGAACTTGCCTTCGGTGGCGGTGTGCAGGGCTTTGAGACCAAGCAGGACCGCTTCTTCCGCCGAGCAGGTTTCTTTGGACTCCTGTTCAAAGAGTTTGATGACCGCGGGTCTGCCGATACCAATTCCGGTGGCCGCGTACTCGAGAAGAGTTCCCGAGGGATCGGTCTCGAAGAGATGATACTTGGTTCCAGTTGGTGACGACTCGGCACCGGCGATCAGAAGCGCTGTGCCGTAGGGCCGTGCCCCGCCGAACAGCGTATAGCTCTGCATATGGTCGCAGAGTTTCTTTGCCAGCGTCTCCACATCGACCGGTTCGCCGTAACTTACCCGATTGATCTGAGCCTCGATTCTGGCACGGTCGACAAGGATCCGGGCATCGCCGACAAGGCCTGAGGAAGCAACGCCGATGTGTTCGTCGATCCGGAAAATCTTCTCGATTGAAGAGGGTTCCAGAAGACGGGAGTTGACCCGTTTGTCAACGAGAAGCACGACTCCGGTCTTGCATTTGATACCAACGGCGGTCGTTCCCCGTTTGACCGCTTCGCGTGCATATTCAACTTGATACAGACGTCCATCGGGGGAGAACATCGTGATGGCACGATCATACCCACCCATTTGATATTGTTGTGGCTGCATTGTTACTCCTTAATTATATCATCTCTAGTTAGATATCTATGCCCATTCTCTTTTGAGAGATTATTAACCTTCTTACCTGCGCACAAATATCCCGGATACGTGGTGTCATCGGGGGTTTCGGGGATCACCTTCTTTTTTAAAGAAAGGATCGTTCCCGACACGGCGATCGACCTGAATGCCGCGGGTTCGCCGCAGACTTTCGTGACAACAGCCAAAGCGGCGATGAGGGACTGTTCATATCCGCGGGTGCATCGGGCAATCGCGTACTCGCCTTCGGACCAGACGACTGCCGGGTGCATTTTTGCCGCGCCGGCATCACCGAAGAGTGCGGAGACCGAATCCGCCATGGACCGGTACACCTCCTTTTGGATCGGGTTGACCTGGGTTATGATCCGAAACAGGACATAGCGCCGGTTTTCGCGAAGGGTCAGCGGAAGAACGCTCATGAATCTCCCCCCACAATCTCAACCGTCTTTTTCGGATAGAGAATACCTTCAACGGCACAAAGTGCTGCGTCCGCCTCTCCCTTCGTCATTCCAAAGAGATCGGCGAGCGCAGCAAGCTCCGTGATGTTTCTTTGTCCAAGGCAGTCGGACGCACCGCTGGCGAGCACAAGCGGAAAGCGATACTTCCGGTGGAAGGCGAGAATCTCGGCATACCGGGAAAGAGCTGTCCGCCGAGTCTTTGAGTCGATGATCCGGGAGAAGTCGAGAACGACTCCGATGTTCTGCTGCGCCGCCATCTTTGCCGTGATGTGATCGAATCCGCCTTTCGGGAGATCGGCGATACCGGTCAGAAGATGTACGCCTTTGGTCGTGATCGCCGTACGATTGAACCCGTTTTCGCCGGCCTGTACGAACACGACCGTCCCTGCAGGGGTTTTTCTGACGGCATCAAGAAATGCCTTTCCGGTCACTCTGCCGATCATTTTTCCTTTCAGGATCGAAACACCGGCATATTCGGAGATGTCCTCTGAGGAATCGCAGGCAATGATACGGGAAAAACCGCAGGAAGCGGCGCTCAAAGCAAATCGACGAAGCGTGGTGTTTGATGAGTCATTCGCATACACGCATGCGTCTGTTATCATAATGAGAATAAAATGAGAACCGGGTTATTTACCCAGATTCTTGTGGGAGGTAAGGCTTGGCCGGCACTTTTCGGTTCCGGTTCCGCGGTTGTGGAGTCCGCGTGCCTTTCTTCCGGAGGAAGTCTTTCCACGGAACACACGTCCACGGGTATCTGCGACCCATGCAAGGTTCTTGTCGGCGAGAGCAGACGGGCTGTTTCTGTCAACAAGGATGACCTCGTAGTACTTGCTCTTTCCGTCCTGACCGACCCAGTAGGAGTTTAAAACTTCCATGTTCGGGTAGCGGGTTGCGGCGCGCTCTTCTGCGATTGACTGCAGGTTCTTGCCGGGGGTTGCTTTGCGCATTCCCATACGGTTGGTTCTGCGTCCGCGGATGTATCTCGATTTTCTGCGGCCGCCGCGGCGGATGGATGCACGAACTACGATGATGCCCTGCTTTGCTTTATATCCGAGCTCCCGTGCTCTGTCGATACGGGTCGGGCGCTCAAGCCGGACAACGGCACCCTGACGACGCCAGGTCTGCATTCTCTCCCAGAGGAGCTTCTTTACACCGGACTCTGCGGGCTTCTTCCACGCGTCACGGACATATCCATACATTGATTTCGACATGTGTTGGTTTCACCTCAGGTTCAGCCGTCTAGGCTACATTCCTGTGATATACAGACCGCACCTTGATGCGGCTAGCTGTAAACGGTATATTATTGGGGCTATGTTGTATAAATACTCCGTGATGACCGAAGAGATCGTTACTGCGGAACGCCCTTTTTCTTCTCTATAACGGAGATCCCGTCGATACGGGTCACCGGATACTGGCCGGCCTCATCCTTCTCCGCTGACTTGACCATATCCCAGATCGTCAGAAGTGCGAGTGAGACTCCTGTCAGGGCCTCCATTTCGATACCGGTCTTCCCGTAGGTCTTCACGCGGCAGAACGCCTCGATGTACTCGCTCGTCTGTTCAAACCAGATCGTCACCCCGCCGACCGGCAGCGGATGGCACATGGGAATCAATGCCCATGTCTGTTTAACCGCAAGCGTCCCAGCCACCTGGGCGGTCGCAAGAACATTTCCTTTCAGGACGCGCCCTTCGGCAATCGCCGCAAGCGTCTCGTGCCGCAGGTAGATCCTCCCTTTTGCGGTCGCTTCACGGGATACATCGGGTTTTGGCGTCACATCCACCATGTGGACTTCGTTATTTTCATTCAGATGAGTAAAAATCGGCATCTCATTTCTCCTTATACACTATGTATGCAAGGTGCCGCAGTAAATCGCTTGCGATTAAACCGTCCCCGGTGTCTTCATCAGCCAGTTCCCCGGCCAACCCCGCGGCATGCACCGCGGCGCAGGCGGCCTCGAAAGCATTCATCCTGGCAAGAAGCCCGCCGCAGACGCCTGAGAGAACATCGCCGGTACCGCCCGTGGTCATGCACGGAGCGCCGGACTGGTTGAACTTCACCCGGGAACCGTCCGAGATCACATCAACCGCGCCCTTCAGGATGACCGTTCCGCCGGCACGCTTCGCCGCTTCACGGACGAGGATCCCCCGTTCCGCAAGTTTTTCCGGCACAGGACAGAAGACGCGGGCAAACTCTCCCGCATGCGGCGTGTAGACCGTCTGCTCCCGTGCTTTCGGCAGAGGATTACGCAGGAGATCCGCGTCCACCACTGCACGTTTCGCGGCGGAGACCACCTGCGCAGCCACCTCGAGACTTTCCGGATCGGCGCCGAGCCCGGGGCCGGTGATGACCACATCCGCGTTCTCTGCCAAAGCAAGCAGACGGGTCAGATGCTCTTTGCCCACTTTGTCTCCCGGCAGTCTCTCGAGGATCAGATCCGGCATAAATCCGTCAACAGGAGCCGCTACGCGGACGACATCCGCGCCCGAACGAAGGGCGGCGGTCCCTGCAAGGAACGGCGCACCCTGATACGGACCTCCGCCGATCACCAGAACGTAGCCCGCCCATCCCTTGTGTGCCCCGGCCGGCTTTTCCGGAACGGAAAGAAGATCCCCCTTCCCGCAGAAAACTTCGGCGCCGAACGGAATCCCGATACTGTACACTTCGGCGCCTTGTGTCTTTGCCAGATGGAAAGCGATCACGCGGTCCGCCCGCGCTCCGGGTGTGGGCATATCGCAGGCAATGACCCGACCTTTTGCCGCGTTCATCAGCTCCACGAGAGAGGCATACGGCTCTCTCAGCGGCAGAGCTGCACCGGTTCCAAGAAGGGCGTCCACAATAACGTCGGCGGAAAAATCATCGGGCGACCAGGAGGTAGTGAGTTCAACAGGGCAGCCATCCAGAGCGGAAAAAGCCGCCCGTGCCTCAGGCGTCTTCGGCTCACCGGTGAAGATCACCTTTACCGAACACTCCTTTGCCAGATGACGAGCGCAGACGAAACCGTCCCCTCCGTTGTTTCCCGTTCCGCAGAGAATCAGAACGGACGCTGGGCACTCGGATCGAACGGCGGCGGCGAGGACACACCCGGCGCTTTCCATGCGCTCGGCCGCGGAGATTCCGTAATCATCCGCGTTATTATCAACAACCCGCATCGTCTCCGGCGAAACAACGCCGGACAACTCGAACTGGACCAGATCCCGCATCATATATGATAGTGTGTCTGCCCGGGTAATGATTTTTCCCCGGATACATCCCATCAGATAAGGAATGGGATTCGTTGAAGATGTCAGCCGTGCCGCAGAGATGATCCGGGAAGCGAACGCCGCGACCCTCATTTCCCATATCGACGCCGACGGGATCACCAGCGAAGCGATCATCTCGCAGGCAGTCTCCCGCTTGGAAATCCCGGTAAACCCGGTCTTCGTCCGCCAGCTCGAGCCGAGGACCATGAAGCACATCCCGGATGACGACACGCTGAAAATCATCACCGATCTCGGCGGGGGACAGCAGAATCTTCTGGAAGAAGCTGGAATCCCGACAGATAAGGTCCTCATCCTTGACCACCATATAAGCCAGCCGGCACCCGGCGGGACCGAATACTTCCAGGTCAACTCCCAGTTTTACGGCGAGGAATACGCAAAATGCAGTGCTGCGGGCATTGCCTATCTCGTCGCAAGAAAGCTCGACCCGACAAACAAGGATCTTGCAAAGCTTTCCGTTGTTGGAAACGTCGGCGATATGATGGCGAGAGAAAACCGCGGACTCGTCGGCGTTGCCAGATGGATCGCAGAAGACGGGGCCGATTTTGGACAGATCAGAACCAGCCGCGGGTTGAATTGCTACGGCCTCTCGACACGACCGCTGCACATCTGTCTCTCAAACGCCGACGACCCCCAGATCCCCGGCATCTCCGGCAAACCGGGCGAGGTGGCCGCCCTCCTCTGCAGGACCGGGATCTATGAGTTCCCTTCAGATCAACGGCTCTGGGAGGAACTGTCTCCCGAAGAAGAAAAAATGCTGACGAGCACTCTCGCCGAGCAGATGATCGCAAACGGGGAATCGCCGAACGGGCTTGTTGCCGAACTCTACTTTTTCCCGGACGAGATGGAAAAGACGCCGCTTCGAAACGCCTCCGAGTATGCCACGATGCTGAACGCCTGCGGGCGCTGGACCAAGCCGAAGATCGGCGAGGCGGTCTGTTTCGGCGACCGGGGACAGAAGTACCGGGAAGCCGAACATATGCTCAGACACCACCGGTCAATCATCCGGGAACTCTGCGAGTACATTATTGAAACGGGTGTAGAGGATATCGGATTCATACAGGTAATCCATACCGGAGACAAGTATCCCGATACGATCGTCGGGATCGGAGCAGGCATGGCTCTTTCAAAACTCGACACCAATAAGCCGATCCTTGTAATGTGCAGCGTCACGGACGAACCCGACCTCGTCAAAGTCTCGATGCGGACCTACGAAAAGGTCCTGCACAGAGGGGTCGATCTGCAGGAGGCCCTGGTCACGGCAGCCGCCGAGGTGGGGGGCGCAGGCGGAGGGCATAATATTGCAGCCGGCGCATATATCCCCAAAGGATGCGAGAATGATTTCACCAGAAGAGTTAACGAGCTTATCAAAGGGCAGCTTACAGCGGGTCCGAAGGATCGCTGACTTCCAGTTCGGGCGCGGGGCAGGAGAAGCTCTGTTCCCGGATCAGGTCACGTTCTCGTACTCAACCACAAAAAGGGTACGGTACGTGAGCCTGGCAAAGGACAGGCTGGTCACCGTTCGGGCAAATGATGGAAGGTTTACGCTCGGGTATCCCGGAGCGAGCGCCCTGCATGCATTTCTCCCGGCCACTGCAAACCGTGTCGTGATCATGGAAGAGGCGGTGCCTTTTGTTGCCGACGGCAAAAATGCCATGGCAAAACACGTAATTTCAAGCGACCCCAATATTCACGCAGAAGACGAGGTGTTTGTCGTCGATGAATCGGACAATCTGATCGCCACCGGCATGGCAGTGCTCTCCGGAAGCGAAATGATCGGATTTAATTATGGAACAGCAGTAAAAGTTAGACAAGGAAGGAACAAAAAATGATGCCAGGAGTAAATACCAAACAGATGAAAGCAGCGATGAAGAAGATGGGCATGAAGATGGACGAGATCGAGGGCGTGACCAAAGTCGTCGTGTGCACCCCGAACGGAAATTACGTCTTCGAAAATGCCCAGGTTGTCGGCATCACGATGCAGGGGCAGACCTCTTACCAGCTTACGGGCGATGTTCACTTCGAAGAGGCCGCCGCAGTCGAGATCCCCGAGTCGGATGTGGAGCTTGTTGCCTCGCAGACCTCCGTCTCGCCGGACGCAGCCCGCGCCGCTCTCATCGAGTGCAAAGGGGACATTGCCGAGGCAATTTTAAAACTTACCGCTGTATGATCGGACCAAACAGAATCATCGTCCGCGGAAACGGACGCGAGTATTATGTTAAGGCCGACGAGGGAAAACTCTCGACGGATCTTGGGATGATTGATCTAACAGAAGCCGCGGGTCTTGAGAGCGGAGACGTGATCCTGACCCATCTGGGTAAACCGTTCCACGTCTTCGTCCCGAAAGCAACGGACTTTTTCTCGCACGGAAAACGGACCGGCGCTCCCATGATGCCAAAAGACATCGGCATGGTCATGGCCTACACGGGAATGTGCAGGCGTGACCGTGTGCTGGATGCCGGAACCGGATCGGGGATCGCGCCCATCTTCTTCGGCGGATGTGCGGGCTCGGTCGTCACCTGCGAAGCACGGCCCGAGTTTTCCAAAATAGCGGAAGGGAACATCCGGGATGCCGGGCTCGACAACGTCGAGTGCCGGGCCTGCGATGTTCTGGAGGTCGCAGACGGACCCTACGACATTGTGCATCTGGATATGCAGATCCAGCCCGAACATGTCAGGCACGCCTATTCCCTGCTGAAGATCGGCGGATACTTCGCGACCTACACGCCGTTTCTGGAGCAAACGTTCTGTGTTATGGATACAACCCGGGAGCTCTTCCGCGAGGAGGATGTCCTGACCTTTGAGTGCATGGAAAGGGAACTCACCCGAAGCAAACGGGGAACGAGACCATCGACACGCGTCTCGCACACCGGCTACCTGACGGTCTGCCGGAAACTCTGAAAATACTTTTTTTCAAAAAAATGAGAAAAGAATCGAGTAACTCTCTCAGACTTTAGTCATCGAAACGGTTACTCCATCCGGAGTCAGCAGCGTTGCCGAGGTATCTCCCGTAAGCGAGAAAAGATAGATGCCAAGATATTGGGCATCCATGGAATATTCGTTTCCTGATTTGACGATTTCAGCAGAGATCGAGTATTCAATAGTACTGCTCGAGAATCCGTCCTTTATCTTTTTCACATAGGCAACGTTTCCCGCGGTCGCATTTTCCACCGCAATCGTGTAGGTGATCGTCGTTTGTTTGGTTCCGTTCTGATCATTCCATACACCCGTCCAGTTACCTGCAGCCGGATCATATGAGACAGAAGGCGTAGTCGAAGTCGGGACCGGCGTTCCGGATGTCGTCACGGAATCAATACACCCTGCGGTAGAAATCACTGTACATACACAGAAAGCAAGAAGAAAAATGATGGAAAGTTTCATTCCAACCTCTTTGACGGTATGTTCAGATATATTTTTGCCATCTTCTGTCGGGAATATCCATATCTTTGAAGAACCCATACTTCTTGTATGAAATGCAGCCGGTGCAGCAGAGAGGCGGTCATAACCCAGCCGTACTCCGGTCTATCTCTCTGCGAACTCCACGCTGCAGCTGACATAGCGGCAAAGGCAAAGAAAGAGATCAGGCACAGGGGAGGTTTTCCCTCAGGAACACGCCTCTTTGTTGAAGAAGACCAAACTTTCCGCAGTTTTGCCCTGCGGATCTTTCTGGCCGACATGCTTTCGGCCCGGACCGATCTGCTCTTCGTAAAAGACCCTAAAGATGCCGACGTGATTCTTGAACCGGCAACGCTGGACGATACCGCACTCTTCGTGCTGGAATCCGTCTGTGCCGGAATCCAGGACCTTCTGATCGATTCCGGCAAAGGATGGATCGCACCGTTTTCGGTGATTCCTGCAGAGGAGATTTTCTGGTATGCACAGCGGCACGGATACCGGGGGCCTGCGCCGAAGATCTGCGGAAACGCTGCGGAGTTTCTCTCGGCATTTACTGCGGAACATCCAGGCACCCGCTATGCGTTGAAAAATATTCGTGATGCGTTAAGATTGGAGGAGATATGACCGAAGTAACCTGTGAATGTATCGGATGCGAGATCGTCAAAACCAAAGACCTCATCAGACAGACCGTCTGGGAGGCAAACGCCCGAGGAGTGGTCATCGGCATCTCCGGTGGGATAGATTCGGCGGTCGCCTGCTCGCTCTGTTGTAAAGCTCTCTCACCCGAACGGGTGCTGTGCGTGAATATGCCGGTCTCGTCCAATAATCCGCAGGATCACGAGGATGCAGAAGAGCTCTGCCGCGGCCTGGGCGTCGAACTGATCACGGTTCCTCTGGAAAATGTCAGATCCGCGTTCCTTGCAGCCCACTATATCACCGACACTCCGGTCCTCAGGGGAAACATCGCTGCCCGCCTCAGAATGACGGCACTATACAATATCGCCGCGGCCCGCAGGTATCTCGTCTGCGGAACCTCGAACAAAACCGAGTATATGATCGGCTACTCTACAAAGTGGGGAGACTCGGCAGCCGACATCCAGCCGCTCCTCCATCTCTGGAAAATGGATGTGTATCTTCTCGCAAAGGAACTGGGTGTCCCCGAGTCGATCATCAGAAAAGCTCCGAGTGCAGGCTTCTGGGAGGGACAGAGCGACGAAGGAGAACTGGGTATGAGCTATGCCGATCTGGATGCAGCACTGATCGAACTGGAGAAGAACGGCGGCGTTCCTGGCAGTCCAAACGAGGAGAAGGCACTCGGTTTCATCCAATGCTCGAAACACAAACGCGCCCCGGCGGCAAACCGGCTCTTCACCTAAGCCGAGACAACGGATTTTATGAGAATGAAGAACCAATAGGTATTAACTATGGGTGAACTTATTCACACACATGCGGTGACCGAGATACGGCGTGTTCTTGAAACCGCAGGATATGACTGTGGGATTGAAGAGGGGCCGTTCAATCTCTCGGCAGTGCGGGGTGCGAAATGCATCCTGGTCATGTGTTCTGACGACATAAATCTTCTTCAGCGCTTTGACATGACCCCCTACACGATAAATCTCGACGGAACTAAAGTCCGCTGCGACAAGATCATTTTTACCGGCAGTTCATACTTCCAGCCAAAGGAATCCGACCTCTGGTCAAAGGAGAAGCTCATCAAATACATAGGAGATGCAGCTGCTGCACGCATCTGGAACCTTCCGTTCGACATCGTCGGAGCGCCAAGCTACGCATATACGAATGTCGGGACCCGTCAGCCGCAGATCGGATACGATCTTGTTCTTCCGGTCAGAATCTCAGGACAGGAGGCAATGCGTGTTGCCCGTCAGCAGGGAACGACCGTTCTGCGTATGATCCCTTACTGGTATTACCACTACAAAAGCGGCGGAGAGGCAACCTACAAAGGAAAAAGCGTCTCCTTCGACGATGAAGGGTCGGGCTGGATCAATGCGATCAACGATCTCCCGGGACAGTTCGGCGATGTCGTTCCGCAGGAGGCAGAGCTCCCGCAGGAGGCAGAGGTCATGCCCCCGGTTACCAGTCTGGATCAGGCAAAAGAGCGGATCAGATGTGATCTGATCAAGAAACTCACCAGAAGAGTCAGGATCAAGACCACCGCAGGAGATGCAATCTTTGCCGAGGAGAAGGACTTCCGGCCAAGCGATGAGAACATCGACCTAGTCTTCAAGAAGGTATATGTCCCGGTATGGCAGGTACGAGGAAAGAAGGACATCGTGGAAGTGAACGCATACTCCGGCGAGGAGCTCAATCTTCCCTCCGATGAAGGGTGTGAAGTGTTCTGATATGATCTATGTTATTGGGGCAGGACCTGCCGGGCGGATGGCTTCGCTCCGCCTCGCCGGCGCCGGAAAAGAGGTCACTCTTCTTGAGAGGAAGGCGATCGGAGGAACATGCATCCATGACGGGTGCATGCTTGTCTGCGGGCTGAACGATGTTGCCCGCAGCATCAATACCCTATCTTTTTTGAAAAAATCCGGAGTCATCGACGGTGATGCATCCGTCCGGTTCCCGGACGTTATCCAGAAACTCGAAGGAGTCCAGAGAAAACTGGAGATCATTCTCGAACGGGAGACAAAAGCAGCCGGCGTCGTTATAGAATACGACGCGGCGGCCGAGATCAGAGAAGGACAGCTGTTTGTGAACGGGGAGATGCGCGATGCAGAAAACATCATCATCGCAACCGGAGCAGGCATCCATGTGCCGGACATCCCTGGCAATGCTCTTTTAGGCACATACACCGCAAAAACGCTTCGGACAATGCCAGCTCTCCCGAAAAGGCTCGCGATTATCGGCGGAGGCATCTCCGCTGCCGAGTTCGCCTACATCTATGCGGCATTCGGGTGCGAAGTGACCATCTTCTGCAGGAGTGTATTCCTCCCTGTTATCCCCGAAAAGATGATGAAGGCGGTTCACCGGGATCTCGCAAATGTCACAATACTGTATGGGCAAGTCAAGGAGATTCTCGGTAAGGGTATGGTCGAAGGAGTCCGTATGGACGGAAAGGACCTGCCTTTCGATGCCGTACTTTTTGCGACCGGTATGAAAGCCGAGACCACGCTTTTTACCGGCATGGAGAAAAATCCGGACGGTTCGATCAAAGTGAATGAAAAGATGGAGACATCAATCCCGGGTATTTATGCCGCCGGCGATGTGACCGGTGCACCGTACTTCACCCCGGTCGCCCGTCTTCAGGGATTTGCGGCGGCCGACGCAATACTCGGCCACCCGCGGACCGTGGATCTTGATCAGGTCCCGTTTACCATCGTCCTTGGTCTGGACTACACCATCTGCGCTCCGAAAAAAGGAGAGGAGGGTGTGACCTTCTCTTCGCCCAACATCGCAGGACCCGAGTCATTCTGGCATGTCGCAGACGGATCGGTTGGGTCCATGCATCTCACCGTTTCAAAAGAAGACGGACGCATCTTCGGATTTGCCACCGCTGCGCCATCTACAAGCATCGTCGGGACCTATCTGGGCTATCTGATCCGCAAAGGAGTGACCGTCCATGAATTCTCTCCCATGCTCGAAGTCCACCCGACCCCGGACGGCATGTACTCGATGATCCGTCTCGCGGATGATGCTTTGAGCAGACAGTAGTCGGCTTTATCACGTTATATTAACCATATTTACGTAATATGTCGTCCCTGGCACTATTTGACCCGGAAATTTTCCAGCTGATAAACAAAGAACACAAGCGCCAGGTTGAGGGGCTTGAGCTTATCGCTTCGGAAAATGTCGTCGCACGCGAAGTAATGGAAGCAATGGGAACTATTCTAACTAATAAATATGCAGAAGGTTACCCGGGAAAGCGTTACTACGGCGGTTGCGAATTTCATGATCAGATCGAAAATCTGGCGCGCGACAGACTCTGTCAACTTTTCGGTGCAGAACATGCAAACGTCCAGCCACACTCGGGAAGTCAGGCAAATGAAGCAGTATATCTTTCATGTCTGAAGCCTGGCGACAAGATCCTGAGTCAGAGCCTGAACAACGGCGGCCACTTAACGCACGGCGATCCGGCAAACATGTCGGGAAAATGCTTCAATATCTCCTTTTACGGGGTCGACTTCGACACTGAACTTCTCGACTACGGCGTGATCGAAGAGCTCGCACGGAAAAACAAGCCCGACCTCGTCGTCTGCGGAGCATCCGCATATCCGCGTGAGATCGATTTCAAAGCATTCGCAGAAATCGCAGAGGATGTCGGCGCACGGTCAATGGCGGACATCGCCCACATCTCCGGACTCTGCTGCACCGGACTCCACAACTCCCCGGTCGGCGTTACGACGTATACCACATCAACTACACACAAAACGCTCCGCGGACCCCGAGGAGGAGTTATCATGTGCAACAAAGAGTATGCAAACTCCATCGACAAGGCGGTCTTTCCAGGCATGCAGGGCGGGCCGCTTATGCACGTTATCGCCGCTAAAGCCGTTTGTTTCCGCGAAGCCCTCACAGAAGACTACAAAGAATACGCAAAACAAGTTGTTAGAAACTGCAAGGTGCTTGCCTCAACTCTGGAAGACAACAACTTCCGTCTCGTTTCCGGCGGAACCGATAACCACCTCTGTCTGCTCGACCTCTCCGACCACAACATATCCGGTCAGCAGGCGGAAGTCGCACTTGGAAAAGCCGGCATCACCGTTAACAAGAACACTATCCCAAGACAGGCGCTCTCTCCCTTCGAGACCTCAGGTATCCGTATCGGAACCCCAACCATTACGACCCGCGGCATGAAGGAAGAACAGTGTAGACAGATCGGTGACTGGATCGCCAAGGTCTTAAACCACATCGATGACGAAAAGACCATTGCCGGGGTCAAAGATGAAGTCACGCCACTTTGCCTGAAGTATCCTCTGTATCCGGAGATTCGGACCTTATAATGGAAGTCAGCATCAAAGGGATCGGCATTGGAGGTGCCAATCCTCCCCGCCTTATGGGGGTACTCAATATCAGTCCAGAATCCTTCTTCTCGGACTCCTTCACCCCCTATGAACTAGTAACGACCCGTGTCGAGGAGATGCTCCGAGCAGGTGCCGAGATCATCGATATCGGAGCCCGAAGTACGGCTCTTACGGCGCCGCCGATCACCGTCGCGGTAGAAAAGGAACGGGTCATCCGCACGCTGAAAAATCAGGAATATTCCGGAGCCGTCTTCTCCCTTGACACAATGTATCCCGAGGTCCTTGAAGCGGCGCTCAGATATGACATCGACGCAGTGAATGATATCGGCGGACTCTCGAATGCACGGTATGCAAAAGTTGCCGCAGACAGCGGCCTCCCGGTAATCGCCATGACGGCACACAACCGGCCGGGTGACCCGACCAACATTGCCTCCACGCATGAAGCTCTCACAGAAATCATCGGCAGGGCCGAACATTACAATATCGACCAGCTGATCCTGGATCCCGGTATCGGTAAGTGGATCGCAGAACGATCGAGCGAAGCGGACTGGGAGCTCTGCCGCAGATTTTCCGAGCTGGAAGTATATGGATATCCGCTTCTTGCTGCGGCCTCCAGAAAAACGTTTATCGGCGACTGTCTGGATAAGCCGCCGCACGAACGGCTGTACGGTTCCCTTGCCGTCCTTTATGCTCTTCTGGAGGGGGGAGCGGACATCGTGCGGGTCCATGACGTGGGTCCTTCAAAGGACATCCTGAAAGTTTTTCAAATGATGCACCCTT
The DNA here is from genome assembly GCA_003315675.1 of Methanocorpusculum sp. MCE. GTDB lineage: Archaea > Halobacteriota > Methanomicrobia > Methanomicrobiales > Methanocorpusculaceae > Methanocorpusculum. The sequence goes on along the minus strand of NIZU01000097.1, from coordinate 3,461 downwards.
AAGGAGAAAAGTATCTATCATCAAAAGGCCCCAAATAGTAGTAACAATGTACTTCCACGCCCTGATTCCGTTCAAACCAGTCAACCCGAAGACCCGGCTTTCATCCGTTCTGTCACAGGAGGAACGCGAGGAGTTTGCGAGGATAATGCTGGAAGACGTAATCCTCGCAGTCAGAAGGACAGGATGCAGTGCAACGCTCCTTTGTACATCAAATTACGAATGCTGGGACGCACTGGTGGCAATACGAAAGGAGGGACTCAACGAAGCGATCAACTGGGCCCTCCCGCAGTTCCACTGCCCGGCCCTGATCATCATGTCGGATCTTCCGATGGTGACGCCGGGAAGTCTTCAGCGGGTCATCTCCACCAAAGCAGATATGGCGATCGTGCCGGGACTTGGCGGCGGGACGAACGTGATTTTTGTCAAGAAGCCGGAAAACTTCCGTGTGGAATACTATGGATTTTCGTTCAGGCGCCATCTCAAGATCGCCGAGGAACTCGAACTCACCGTCGAGATCATCGATTCCATGCGGATGTCGACCGACGTGGATGAACCGGCGGACCTGGTCGAACTGATGATCCACGGGCACGGAAATGCCCGCGAATGGCTGTATGAACATGGATTCACCCTCTCGGTGCAGGATGGACGGGTGAAGGTCCACAGGGACGGTAAGGAAATTGTCTGATTTTATCGAAAAAGCCGAGGAGCTGGCTCTCTCCGGAAAGTTTGAGGAGGCGATCGGAAAATATGACGAGGCAATAGGAGAAGATCCCTCTGACCCCCTTACGTATGTCGGCAAGGCCTCGGTTCTGAAAGCGCTTGGAAGATACGACGAATGTATAGCGTGCATGGATACTGCCGTTCGGATCATTCCCGAGTGGAAGGGCACGGATCCGGAACGGATCCCGGCGTTTACTTCGATGCTGCTCGTACTGAAAGCTGAGGCCCAGCTGTATGCGGAAAAACCAGATGAAGCGCTTGTCACGGTGAACGAAGCGGACAAAATCAGTAACGCGGATGCCGCATCCCTCGTCGTGCGTGCTCAGGCGCATGCTCAGCTGAAAAACTACGAGGAAGCGGGCAACTCCCTGTATCGTGCGGAGGAGTGGTGTTTTCTGCATGACGACGCAATGCTGACCCAAGTCTGGCTATCAAAGGTTCATCTGGCAAAAGAGGGCGGCAAACCCTTTGCTCCGCCGTATGCTGCCGAAGTGTACAAATCCGGGAACTGGCGAAAGCCTGTGGGAACGGCAGAGGAACTGTTCGAGCGGGGAAACAATCTTCGCGGCGAGGGTCTGCTCTACGACGCCCTCAGATATTATGACGCCTGTCTTGCGGGCGAACCCAAAAACAGGGCACTCGTTCTTTTCTTCAAGGGAATCATCTTTGAACAGCTGAAAAACTTTTCCGAAGCATATTCCATGTACTCAGATGCTTTAGCGGCCGGGCCGACACCCGAAGATGAATTCAAAATCCTGGTGAGATGGGCAAACGCAAAAACCCGGCGGATCTGAATACTCTTTTTTACAATCGGGTTTGAAACACAATCTGAAAATTCTTCAAAAAACGAAACGCCCAAGTCGGAATTCGAATCCGAGTCGCAGCCGTGACAGGGCTGCATGATAGGCCACTACACTACTTGGGCATTGATTGCGTCTTGAAAATGGTCCCGACTCCCGGATTCGAACCGGGGACATCGCGGTAGCCGCGCAGTACGCCCGCAGGCGTTAATTTCTATCTACAGCCGCGCACTCTACCATCTGAGTTAAGTCGGGATTGACTGCTTTAACTAGAATGATTTGTAAACATATAAACATACCGGTTTGGAAAAACCAGTATCCGAAGAGCATGATAATAAATAACCTGATAAGTAAGAAAAGGAAGAATTACTGAAACTGGAAGAACCATGAAAAACCAAGAGGGATTTGCCGTAGTCGGGTGTGTGAAATGCAGAAGGATGCTGGTCGCCGACCTTTCCTATGCCACCAAAACCTGCATATGCGGGAACAGGATCGATCTTTCGAAAACAAAACTGCTTGCCGTGTCCGAATCGGCCGACGAAGCCGGCGAACTTCTCAGACGCATGCAGACAGCGAAAAACTCAGGATTCACCTCTGCGAATACGATCGGCTGGCCGTTCAAAAAAGAGAGTTAGTCAAAGGGTATTGCTTCAAGGGTCGAAGCAAGCTCCCATATCCTGGTCCGGGCGTGGATCGGCATATTCGAGTCATTGCTGACTTCATCGATCATGGACAAGGCACTTGCAGCTCTTAGACCGATCGTTTTCTTCTCATCCTGGAGAACCTTCATCGTTTCATCGGCCACGCGGCGGATATTCCGCGGTATCGTTGAATCTTCACTCATTGCATGCAGCATCATAATACACTGCTTGATCATATCTTCCGGATTTGCCATATTTAGCTCCCATCCCCAAAATCTGTAACTCATGTTAAACCTCCGCAAAAATAAAGACTCCCTTTATTCTTGAGACATTGAGAATATCTATCAACCCATTTTTTAACGCGAATCATGATTTAAGGAAGATTGGCTACATCCCTACCCCCTCACCCCCCCAAAAAAAGAAGAATACCCATTATTCCTTGACGTTTTTTTTTAATTTACACTCTGTTTTGAATCGTTTTCACCTGATAGATATTATAACAAAATGCAGCCAGCATATTTTTCACTCGTACTCTTTGCAGCGTTGTTACCTTTACCAACCCTGCATGAAAAACATGAGAATATCTATCAACCCATTTTTTAACGCGAATCATGATTTAAGGAAGATTGGCTACATCCCTACCCCCTCACCCCCCCAAAAAAAGAAGAATACCCATTATTCCTTGACGTTTTTTTTTAATTTACACTCTGTTTTGAATCGTTTTCACCTGATAGATATTATAACAAAATGCAGCCAGCATATTTTTCACTCGTACTCTTTGCAGCGTTGTTACCTTTACCAACCCTGCATGAAAGATATTTTTGATCACTGCATAGGGTCTCTCGCCCTTTGATCTCTTCTTACTGATTCTCAGATCTCTCAGTTTATCTCGTATGCCAATGGGATGCCCTCTCGCTCCCCTTTTCATTGTGGCACTATATCCCTTGCATTTTGCTCCCTGATATCCCCGATCCCGATAGACCACTTCCCCTTTTTCTGAGAGGTCCACCTGACTATCATGAACATTTGCCGTGGTGGTTTCAATGCGTCGAATAAGATCGTGCGTCGTATCCATGATGGTATGAAGTTTATAGCCATAGTGCATTTTGCCGTTCTTGGACATGATTTTTCCATCTTTATCCCGTCGTGTTTTTGCCTGATCTCCTCGCGGCGTGTCTTTCTTACAATGACCGGGTTCAGCATACACAAACGTTGCATCCTGAATCATACCTTGTTCAATTTTCAGACCTTTCAGGTCAAGTTGTCTCTGAAACTCCTGCCAGACCACTGTATCAACGCC
>NIZU01000096.1 GCA_003315675.1 Methanocorpusculum sp. MCE | reverse complement strand
GGCGTTGATACAGTGGTCTGGCAGGAGTTTCAGAGACAACTTGACCTGAAAGGTCTGAAAATTGAACAAGGTATGATTCAGGATGCAACGTTTGTGTATGCTGAACCCGGTCATTGTAAGAAAGACACGCCGCGAGGAGATCAGGCAAAAACACGACGGGATAAAGATGGAAAAATCATGTCCAAGAACGGCAAAATACACTATGGCTATAAACTTCATACCATCATGGATACGACGCACGATCTTATTCGACGCATTGAAACCACCACGGCAAATGTTCATGATAGTCAGGTGGACCTCTCAGAAAAAGGGGAAGTGGTCTATCGGGATCGGGGATATCAGGGAGCAAAATGCAAGGGATATAGTGCCACAATGAAAAGGGGAGCGAGAGGGCATCCCATTGGCATACGAGATAAACTGAGAAATCTGCGAATAAGTAGGAAGAGATCAAAGGGCGAGAGACCCTATGCAGTGATCAAAAATGTTTTTCATGCAGGGTTGGTGAAGGTAACAACGCTGCAAAGAGTACGAGTGAAAAATATGCTGGCTGCATTTTGTTATAATATCTATCAGGTGAAAACGATTCAAAACAGAGTGTAAATTAAAAAAAACGTCAAGGAATAATGGGTATTTTTCTTTTTTTGGGGGGGTGAGGGGGTAGGGATGTAGCCAATCTTCCTTAAATCATGATTCGCGTTAAAAAATGGGTTGATAGATATTCTCATGTTTTTCATGCAGGGTTGGTGAAGGTAACAACGCTGCAAAGAGTACGAGTGAAAAATATGCTGGCTGCATTTTGTTATAATATCTATCAGGTGAAAACGATTCAAAACAGAGTGTAAATTAAAAAAAAACGTCAAGGAATAATGGGTATTCTTCTTTTTTTGGGGGGGGGGTGAGGGGGTAGGGATGTAGCCAATCTTCCTTAAATCATGATTCGCGTTAAAAAATGGGTTGATAGATATTCTCAACAATTTAGGTTCATAGATTTTTTTATCAGGTAATGTTCTTAGCAATCATCTATTTGTCTCATCACCGCCAAATCTATATCACCAATGCCCATTGATGCAGACATCATAAAATCTCTCCATAAATACGAAATACGCATCCTCCACGCCCTCGAGCGGATGATGAAACACTACCGCTGGGTCCCCGAAGACGACCTCCGTGCCGCCGTCAAACTTTCCCCTCCTGAAATGAAATACCGTCTCGGCAACCTCATTCACCGGGACCTCATCCGTTCCGACTCCGTCCCCTACAAAGGCTACACCCTCGTCTTCGCCGGTTACGACGCCCTCGCCCTCTCCGACCTCGCCGGCAAAAAAACCATCTCCGCCCTCGGCAGCATGGTCGGCGTCGGCAAAGAATCCGAGATATACGAAGCGCTCGGTTTTGGAATCGTCATCCTCAAACTCCACAAAGTTGGCCAGAGATCCTTCCAGACCCTCAAAACCAACCGCGAATACATGCCCGGAGAAGGACACTGCCCCTGGATATTCGCCTCCGCAAAATCCGCCAAACGTGAATACGAAGCGCTCAAAGCCTTAAACGGCAAAGTCAACGTCCCGGTCCCCATCGACATCAACCGGCACGTCATCGTCATGTCCCAGGTCTCGGGCGCCAACCTCATCCGCTGCGTCCTCGAAGACCCCGACACCATCTACCGGCAGATCCTCGACGAAGTCAAAAAAGCCTACGCCGCAGGATTCATCCACGGAGACCTCTCCGAATACAACATCATGACCGACGGAGAAACCGTCTGGCTCATTGACTGGCCCCAGTGGATTCCACCCACCCATCAAAACGCCGACGCCGTTCTCAGGCATGACCTTGAAAACGTCATCACCTACTTCGCAAAGAAATATCAGACAAAGTACGATCTCGAAGAGGCCGTTTCTTTCGTAACAAAACCATGAGCTCTCTCGTATTCGGCATCGATAAGATCACAGGTCCTACGCACTCCTCTCCAAGCGCCCTCTACGCCCTCGTCCGGGTAGTCGACAAAAGGATCGAATCCGAAGAACGCAGTCTCACCCTCCAGCATCTCCTCCACCTCATCAATACCGAGAAACCGGAGATTGTTGCGCTCGGTTCGCTCCGCGATATCGCCCCCGACGCACGCTCTCTTTTCACCCTGACGGAAGCTCTGCCCTTTGGCACGAAACTCGTTCTCATCGCCTGCATCGGGGCAAAATCCGCCCCTCTCCCGAAACTTGCCGAGCGATACAACCTCCGCTTTGACGCATCCAACATAATGGAGCAGGCCAAGATCTCGGGTCTCATCGCCTCGTTTGGAGGCGGCTACGAGATCCGGACCTTCGAAGGGGTCACGACCATCACCGTGTCGAGAGCCCGCACGCCGATCCGCACGCATCAGAACCGGTACATCCGGCACATGCAGGGTTCTCTCATGTCCATCTCCCGCGAGATCGAGGCCGGCCTTCTTGCAAACGGCCTCATGTTCACTTCGTCGATCTCACGGTCGTTTCGTGGCAAGCGGATCGTCGAGTTCACCGTCTCCGCTCCCCGTCACGATGTCCCCGTCTCCTCGCGGACATCCGCAGGAGTCTTTGTCCGGGTTGCCGGAACGAGAAAGGAGGCCCCCGATTTTCTCCCTCTCTCGAAGAGACCGCCCTACCTGATCGTCGGCATCGATCCGGGCACTACCGTCGGGATCACCGCACTGAATCTCGACGGCGATCTGGTCCATCTCTCCAGCACCCGGGCACTCGGCCAGGCCGAGATCATCGCGGCCGTCTCCGCGGTCGGCCGGCCTGTTTTGATCGCCACCGACAAGGCCGAGATGCCGTTTGGGGTGGAAAAAGTCAGACTGGCCTTCTCCGCCGTCGCCTGGACCCCGGCGAAGGATGTCCTGATCAAAGAAAAGTACGATCTTGCCGAAGGCTACGACTTTGGCAACGATCACGAACGCGACGCCCTTTCGGCCGCGGTGATGGCCTACCGGAGTTATGCGAACAAGTTCGACTCGGTTCAGAAACGCATGCCGCCGGGAACCGACATCGACATGGTCAGAGCCGGGATCATCCGCGGCCTCTCCCTCGAGCAGATCCTTGAAACGCTGAAGCATCCGGAGGAACTTCCCGAAGAGCCGGCGGTTGTCGTGGAAGAGGTCGTTCCCGACGAAAAGGACGAACGCATCGCACGGCTCGAAGAGACCGTCTCCAAACTGCGTAAACTTGCCGGCAGCTTATCCGAAGAGGTCGAAGTGAAGGACAAGGCGATCTCAGCCCTGCAGAAACGGCTTGTTTTCGAACGGGAAGAGCGCAACGCGGAGCTGCTCTCCTCCGAAGCGATCATTTCCCGCGACACGGAGCTCGCTCAGGTGAAAAAGGCGCTTCGAAAAGAGGAGCGCCGGAGCAAGACGCTTCGGACCAGACTCGAGCGGATGAAGCATTACATCTCCCTGCAGGCCGGTGACGGCTGCACGGCGCTGAAAGTCCTCCAGCTGCTTGCGAAGGATCATGTGATGAATCTGGACGACGAGATGGGGGTCGGCGAGGAGGATATCCTGTATATCCTCACGATCGACGGCTGGGGCAGGTCCGTGATCCGCGATCTTGCCGAGGCGAAGATCGGGGCGGTCATTCTGCCGCGGCTGACCTATCAGCGGGCACGCAGCCAGCATCTTATCGAGGAGTTCCGGGAAGCGGACATCCCGATACTGGACGGAGCGAACCTTTCGCCCCGCGTGAAGGGAAAGATCGGTGTGGTGGACTCCGCCGCGTTCGAGGCTGCCCTTGCCGAATGGAAGACGACGCAGGATATCTACAAAAACGAGAAGAAAATCGACGAGATTCACGGGATGGTGAAGGAGTATCAGGTGGAGCGGGTGAAAGATGTTCTGGAGAAAGGGATCGACCCGACGCTGGTGTTCGAGGTGGACCAGGCAAAGCCCGAGACACCGCCGGCACCTCCCGCACCGGAAAAACCGTCTGCCGTGTTCAGACCAATACCGGACCCGCCTGCAGAAAAGCCTGTCCAAATAGAAAAACCTGCCGACAAACCGGTTCCTGCGGTCACAAAACCAAGTCCGAAACCGGCTCCGGTTTCTAAACCGGTGCCAAAACCCGTTTCAAAACCGGCGCCGAAAAAGGAAGCTCCGAAAAAATCCGCTCCATCCAAGAAGCCCGAAGCCGGATCCGCGGAGAAGATGCTGTTCGGCGTGCTCTCCGAGTACCGCGAAGAACGCAAAAAGGAGCTGAAGAAGTAATGGACGACCGCTCCCTTCTTGCCTCCATACGCCATCTGATCGGCGAAGAAGAAACGGCGGACGACTGTGCTGCCTTCGATCTTGGAGACGGCAGAATCCTTGTTTCCAGCACCGACATGCTGCATGAGACGACCGATTTTCCAAAAGGCATGACCGAGTTCGAAAAAGGATGGATGAGCGCCGCCGTCACGCTTTCGGATATCGCAAGCTGCGGAGCCCAGCCCGTCCAGCTCCTCGTCGCCGTCGGTCTGGATGATCCGTCCCGTCTCGTTCCATTCATGGAAGGCGCCGTTTCCTGCGCAGAACGCTTCGGTGCGAAGGTTGCCGGTGGGGATATCGACAGTCACACTGAGCTGACCGTCGTGACCACCGGTTTTGGGATCGTGGAGAAAGCTCACTACTGCCGGCGGTCCGGCGCATCGCCGGGCGATGTCGTCTGCATTACGGGGACGCCGGGTCTCGCCATGGCGGCGCTCGAAGGAGACGAGCGGTACAGGAAAAATCTGCTCAACCCGGGCCCGCAGGTAGATGCCGGGCAGAAAATCGCCGCCGTCGGTGCCTCCTCGATGATGGATGTCTCGGACGGTCTTGCGATCTCTCTGTATGATATGGCGGAGGCGTCCGGCGTCGGATTCGCTCTTGATTCTGCAAAGTTCAACCTTCCGGACGTCCGGCCCGGTTCCGCACGGGAGTATTATCTCTACGGCGGCGGGGACTTCGGTCTGTTGTTCTGCATATCGCGGGAACGTTTACCGGCCCTCGATGCGGAGTACACCGTCATCGGAACGGTCGTCGAAGAAAATGGGGTGTGGTACGACGGGAATGTCGCCGAAAAGCGTGGCTATGCTCACTCCTGGTGAGCCCGCACATATCGGTGCAGCATAACGCCGTCCGTCACGATTCTTTCCCCGCCGTTCTCGTACGACTCGAAGCCCAGATGATAGATGATCAGGTCGGCTTTCATGCGGGTCGCAAGCTCGATCAATGCCGGTATGATCTCGGTGCCCGGTCTGATCGCGTAGATCACTTCGGCACAATAGAGTGACAACGTCGGCTCGACACAGTCGTCGACCACCGAAGGAACCGCCCCCTCGGTGTATGCATGCACATCCGTGCAGAGGACCGGAATCCCTGCGTTTTGCACGATCTCGGCAGCCGTCGTTTTCCCGCCGAATCCCACTTCCACAGCCGAACGGTAGTTCCTCGCGATATACCGTCCGACAGCCGTCTCGATGCCGTTTCTCATAGAATAAGTTACCTTTATCGCTTTGCACAGAGAAATACCTATACAAATGGGGATACATCTTTTCTGGGACAGCAGAGTTCCTGTAGGTCTTTCGCGTCCGGTTTCCGAGGAATTGTCTGCGGTTCTCGAGATGCCCATATCGAGAATCGATGACGGCATCTTTCCGCTCGAGGGGTTCGACCCGGTTCGGAATCAGTATGATGCTGTGAAGATTCTCCTGAAACTGGATATGTTCCGGAGAAGAATGCCCCAGCTTTTTAAGCGGGCCGATATGGGCCTGGACTTTTACAATAAATTCAATCATCTGCATGAACAGATTCTTCTCGTGACGCCGGGCGATATCTATGAGCCTCTGGCCGACTTCGTGTTCGGCCTCGCATACCCCAAGCTCGGCGTGGCGATCGTCTCGCCGCACCGTCTCCAGAATGAATTCTTCGGGAAATATGCAGACGACTCTGCGCTGATCGACCGGATCGTCAAAGAGGGTGCGCACGAGATCGGGCATATGTTTGGGCTTGGTCACTGCGATAATCCAGGCTGTATTATGTACTGTCCGAGGAATCTGGATGAACTGGACCGGAAGCGAAAATACTTCTGCGGAAAGTGCCGGGTCCAGCTGAACGGCGATACAACGGAGGATGATCTGTTCTCATGATCCCCTGGGTCACCGTATGGGGATACGGAGCCGAGATCAAATCGACCCGCGACTCGCTTCTCGTCCGGCAGAAAGGCACGCTGACCCAGTATCCGCTTGATGATATGCGGCATCTCCTGATTGCGGGGGGGGGGCACACGCTGCACACCTCGGTCCTCGAACGCCTCGCGGACCGCGGGATCGCGGTTTCCTTTTTCACGGCACACGGAAAACCCGTCGGCGGGATCTACGGAAAAGGCGCCCCCTCTCTTGCGGCCCAGCAGCGGGATATCCCGGTCCACAAATTCGCGATGGCCTCGATTCGGTCTTCACTGGACGAACGTCTGCGGTATATCAACGAACTTGCCGAGTTCGATCCCGAAGGACTCTATTTCAAAGGAGAGTTCGACATCCTCAACGCCGCAAGAGAGGAGCTTGAGTATCTGATCACCCTTCCCGAGATCGGCCGTGCGTTTTCCCTGACGAAGACGATGTATTACGAGATCATCGGCCGCAAACTTCCCAAAGTTCTTGGATACCGCAGGAGAAGCCAGCCGCCGTTTATGGATCCGGTGAATGTGATGATGTCCCACGGCTATGCGGTTTTGTATGCGAAATTTGCCGTGGCCTGCACGGGGGGCGGGTATTGATCTCTCCCGCGGCGCACTCTACGGGGAGATCGTATCGGCGCCGGGCGGACGAGGAGGCTGTGTTCTTGATCTCATGGAACCGGCAACGGTTTCGATGGTCGACCGGGTGATTATCCGGATGGCTGCCGAGGGCTGCCTCGACGTGGCATACGAGGTCGCGACCCGGTGTCTTTTATCGAACGAACTCAAAGAGGAGTTTATGAAGCGGCTGCACGGCTCGATCAACACTACGCTGATTGCAGAAAACGTGAACAGGTATGCCGAGTCGGTGAAAGACGGCCGCGATATCATCTTCAATTACTGATACCAAAGACATAAGAGCCCCTCGGACCTAATTATAGGTCAGAGATACCTCTATACAAGGAAAGATACACAATGTTACAAATTGCACTGGCTGGAAAACCAAACTGCGGCAAATCAACGTTTTATAAATCGCTGACTCTTGCAAATGTCGATATCGCAAACTATCCCTTCACGACCGTGAACCCGAATAAAGGCGTTGCCTATGTCCGGACGAGATGCCCCTGTAAAGAGCTGGGCCTCGAAGGATGTACTGAATGTATCGACGGAAACAGGTTCATTCCGGTCGAACTCATCGATGTTGCGGGCCTTGTCCCCGATGCACACTTAGGCCGCGGTCTTGGCAATCAGTTCCTTGATACCCTCCGCGAGGCCGACGCGATCATTCAGGTCGTGGACGCATCCGGAAGTACGGATGCCGAAGGAAATCTGGTCGATATCGGGACCAGAAACCCCATCGAAGATGTCGAGTTTCTGCGGTACGAGTTTGCGATGTGGATGGCGGGGATCGTCGAGAAGCACCGGGCCAGACTCGTCCGGCAGGCGCAGGGAAAAGAACAGGTCTTAATTGATCTTTTAGGCGAAGCTCTTGCCGGTCTTCGGATCAACGCGATTCAGATTCGAGCGGCGGTTGATGAATGCGGCATCAATCTGGCCAAGGCAACGCCGGAAGATATCGAAAAGATGTGCGAGGTTCTGCTTCGCGTCTCAAAACCGATGATCATTGCAGCAAACAAAGCCGATCTTGCGTCCGATGAAAACATCGAGGCCCTCAAAGTTCTCGGGGCCATACCGACGATCGCTGCCGGTGAACTTGCCCTCAAAAGCGCCGCACATGCAAAGATCCTGAGATATCTGCCGGGAGATTCCACCTTTGCTCCGATTGAGGGCGCAAAACTCACGGCACCTCAGGTAAAAGCGCTGATGATGATCGCCGAACACATGAAAAAGTTCGGGAGCACCGGCGTTCAGGAGATCTTAAACAAGATCGTCTTTGAGGATATTGGTATGATCGTGGTCTACCCGGTAGAAGACGACAACAAATTCTGTAATGCAAAAGGACAGGTCCTGCCGGATGAATTCCTTATGCCGATTGGTTCAACACCAAAGGATCTGGCATTCCGCGTCCACACGGATATCGGGAACGGATTTTTGTATGCGGTCGATGCCCGCACGAAGATGCGGATCAAGGATATGACCGAACTGAAGTCCGGTGACATCATCAAGATCGTCAGCACGGCAAAATAACCCCTCTTTTTTGGCAAATCTATATATCGGATAACTCACCAATGTAGATTACTTATGGGAAGCGAAGTCTATCAGGCTCAGGTCCTTCGGGCGTTCTTCGATACGATAACCGGGACCGACAGGAATCTGACTCGTATCTATATGTGCGTTATTTCGCTTGCCAAGCTGAGAATGGAATCTCCCGAAAGGCTGAGATTCCTCGTTGAGCAGATGCAGGTAAGTAAAACCAAACGCGAACTCTCGATCGATATTCTGGACTACATGGTCGAGGCGGCTAACTCCCTCGACTCCTGGGCAGGTCAGTCCGCGTTCGGTATCACGGCTCCCCAGAACTCCGACGATTTCGGCAGCGTCTCGCTCGATTCCCTGTGATCGGTCTCGCTTGTATTCAGCCACTTTTTTTTTGAATACAGCAAGGATAAATCCCCTTTTTTGAAAATCTCTTTTTGACAAACGAATCATACGAGTTAACGAATCATACGAGTTAATTATCCATTATCGAGATACGATTTAACCCATGAGTGTTTTAGAGGTAATTAACGACACCGTTTCATCAATTAACGATGTCGTCAATACGTATGCCTGGTATCTTGCATTCGTATTCCTGATTGGTATTGGTTTATACTTTACCGTCAAAACGAACGGCGTCCAGATCAATCGTCTGGGTGAAGCATGCAGAGTTGCGTTTACCGGATTACGCGCAGAAAAAGGCAAACAGACCATTTCGTCGTTCCAGGCCTTCTGCGTCAGTATGGGCGCACGTATCGGTGTTGGTAATATCGCCGGTGTCGCCGTGGCAATCGTCATGGGTGGTCCCGGAGCTGTTTTTTGGATGTGGATTTTTGCATTGATCGGCGCTGCAACCAGTTTCGTTGAAACGACGGTCGGTCAGATCTACAAAGAAAAGAAGTCAGACGGTCATTTCCACGGCGGTCCGGCATTCTACATTAAGAACGGTCTCGGCAAACCGAAGTTCGCAGCATTCATCGCAATTCTGAACATCATCACCTACGGTCTGATGTTTATCGGTGTACAGGCAAACACGGCAACGCTCGCCTTTTCCAACGCATTCGGCACAGAACAGATCGTCTTTGCAGTGATCATCACCATTCTTGCAGCCTTAGTCGTTTTCGGCGGTATCAGACGTGTTGCAAAAGTTTCAACATGGCTCGTTCCGGCAATGGCAATCATCTGGCTCATTCTGTGTCTTATGATCGTCCTCGTCAACTTCACTCAGGTCTCTCTCGTCATTCAGACGATCTTCTACTACGCATTCGGTGTTCAGGCATTCGTCGGCGGAGGAATCGGAGCTGCAATCATGTGGGGTCTGAAGCGTGGTGTGTTCTCGAACGAAGCTGGTATTGGTTCGATCCCGAACGTCTCCTCTTCCGCAGATGTTAAACACCCCGTAAAGCAGGGACTTATGCAGTCTGTCGGTGTTTTAATCGTCACGATCGTCGTTTGTTCCGCAACCGCCTTTGTAGTCATCCTCTACACGAACGTTGCCTACCCGGGATATGACGGCATCCCAGTTTCCGGAGCTGCCCTCGTTCAGGAGGCAATGGGTGCCACTTTCCTTGGAGCAGCAGGCCCGTATGTCATCGCTGTCTTCATGCTGGTCTTTGCCTTCAGTAGTCTTATCAGTTACTACTCCATGAGTGAAACGAACACCAAGTTCATCACTGAGAGAAAAGAAGCGGTCGTTGTTCTCCGTGTTGTGATCGTGATTATGGTTTTCATCTCATCCATGATGTCCATGGGTCTTGCATGGAACCTTGCAGACACCTTCCAGGCACTTATGGGTATCTTCAACATGGGTGTCCTGCTCCTCCTTGGAAAACACGCCTTCGAAGCACTCAAGGACTACTTCGACCAGAAAGCCGACGGAGTCATGGAGCCTGTTTTCAACGCATCCTGTCTTTCCGACACAACCGGTGTTACCTGCTGGTCCGAAGAAGAAAAGAAGTGATCCATCCTTTGGATTACGTACTTATTTTTCACTCTTATTTTCCTCTGAGTATTTCTCTTAGTAAATCCAATACTGTCTAATGGATTGCGTCCTCCTTGCAAGCGGAAGTAAAGGAAACTGTATTTATGTCGGAAACGACGCCGATTCGGTTGTAATCGATGCGGGTCTTGGCTATCTTATGCGGACACTGCAGGGTATGCACCTCAATACCGATACTATCCGCGGGCTCTGCATTACTCATGAACATGCGGATCATGTCCGCTCCGCCAAGGCTTTTGTCAAAGCTGCTCATGTCCCGGTTTTTGCATCCGGCGGGACACACGCCGCCCTTACACTAGGAAATATCATTCCGGCATCCGCAGAACGCGTGATCTGTCATGAACATATCCCGGTTCAGGCAGGCGGTCTGAAGATCACCTCGTTTCGGGCATACCATGATGCGGCCGAGCCGACCGGCTTTGTCATCGACGACGGGGATTCACGGATCGGTATATGTCTCGATACCCACGAGGTGTCGGATACGATGACAACGATCCTTTCCGCCTGCGATGCCGTCGTGCTGGAAAGCAACTACTGCTCTCTGGCGATGAAAACCGACCGTTTCCCGGAATGCGAAATCTGCCGGGCCTGCGGAGCGGAATGTCAGGGAAATAAATGCGTTCTCCGGGTATACCCGAGATATCTCAAGGATCGTATCCAAAAAGACGGTCACCTCTCAAACGAGGCCTCCTCGGAATGTATCGCTGGGCTCTCAAAGGATGTCGGGATCATCGCTCTTGCGCATCTTTCGGAAAATTACAATCGGCCGAACATCGCCCGCGAGACGGCTTTGGCTGCGGCAGGCGAAAGCGGAACGGAAATCTTCGTCAGCGATCAGCTTGCAGAGTACCGGGAACGCCGCCTTGTCCGGTTCGAGGTGTAAAAATATGCAGTTTGTCGAGTTTGCAGCCATATGTAATACCATCGAGGAGACCTCCTCGCGTCTTGCGACAGCAGATATTCTTGCCGAAAAGTATCCTCTCCTCACCGAAGAGGAACTGCCCGTCTTCGTCCGATTCATGCGCGGAAAACTGTTTCCCGACTGGTCATCCGAGAAGCTCGGGTTCGGCCCGAATCTTTTGTACGATGCCCTTGCCTACGTCATCGGCAAAAAGCGGAGTTATGTGGTCTCGGCAATCAACAATGCGGGTGACATCGGCAAAGTTGTCGAGATTCTTCTCGAAAAACGGGAACAGACAATGTTTTTTTCAGAAGAGCTTGATCTTCTGGATGTGAACGAACGTTTTCTGCTGATGGCAAGATCCTCCGGCAGGAGATCCCAGCAGGAGCGGCTCAGATCCGCCCAGTATCTTCTTTCGAATGCGACCGCGCTTGAGGGAAGATACCTTGCCCGGCTCATGCTCGAAGAGATGCGGATCGGTGTCGGAGAAGGCGTCGTAAAAGACGCGGTCGCAAAAGCGTTCGGCGTTCCGTCAGACGTGATTGAGCATGCCCATCAGGCGCTCAACGATCTGGGCGAGGTGGCTTTCCTCGCAAAAACCAATCCGGGAAGGCTCACCGAGGTCCATATCACCGCGTTTCGGCCGGTAAAAATGATGCTCGCCCAGCAGGGCTCCATCACCTCGATGGTCGAAACGCAAGGGAAACTCGCTGCGGAAAATAAATACGACGGCAGCAGATTCCAGTTCCATAAATCGGGAGGGAAGTGTGCGATCTATTCCAGGCGTCTGGAAGAGATGACGGCATCTCTTCCCGATGTCGTCGAGATGCTGGATAAAGCGACAGACCATGACGTCATCATCGACGGCGAAGTGATCGCGATCATGAACGGAAAACCCATGCCTTTCCAGACGATCCTTCGACGGATCCGCAGGAAGCACGATATCGGGGACGCTACGGAAGCGATCACCCTTCTTCCCTGGGTGTTCGATATTCTGGCGGCTGACGGAACGACCCTGATCGACCTGCCTTTTAGGGAACGGCGCAGGATTCTGGAATCCGTCATGAACGCCTATGTTGCGCCGCAGCTCGTCAGCGATTCCGCGGAAGAGATCGAAGCGTACTATCACGCCTCGCTCGACAGCGGCAACGAAGGGATCATGCTCAAAGTTCTCGATTCGCCGTATCTGCCGGGAAACCGGGGCAAGCTCTGGATCAAGATCAAGCCGGAGGTTGATACGATCGATCTGGTGGTCACGGGTGCAGAATGGGGAGAAGGAAAACGTGCGAAGATGTTCGGCTCGTTCCTTCTTGCCTGTCAGGACGAGAACGGCGACCTTCTGGAGATCTCGCGGGTGGCAACCGGTATTGACGACTCCATGCTTTCGACTCTGTATGATCTTTTCAAAGACAAGATCCTCGCCGAAAAGGGAAAGACCGTGACCTTCGAACCGGACGTGGTCTTCGAGGTAGGGTATGCCGAACTGCAGAAAAGCACGAATTACGAGGCCGGATACGCTCTCCGGTTCCCGCGTTTTGTCAGGCTGCGGGACGACAAGGATGTCTCGGAGATCGAGACGCTGGAAAGCCTGACCCGCCGGTATTCTCTGCAGAACAAGGAAGAGTAAGAGACCCTGCCCCTATACGGAATATTTTTCCCGGAGAGATACTAGTATACATATGAAATACCTGTTGTTTTCCGTGATGATTTCCCTTGTTCTGTTCTCCTGTTTTTCGGCTGGATGCGTTGTGACGGCGTCACAGAAGGACGTTCTCGCAGAGGTGATCTCTTCTCTGAACGAAACGCTGACCGCGGCCGCGGCAGAAGCTGAATCCGCGGCAGTTTTTTATGCCGCAGACCCGACATCCGCAAACGGCCGTCAGGCTCTGGCGACTCTATATCAGAGGACGCCGCTAACCCACGATCTTTTGATCGCCGATGAAAACGGGATCGTGCGTGCGGTCTATCCGGACAACATCAAGGGCACGCTTGGTCAGAACCTGAGCAGCTATCCGCCGAACAAGGATATCTTTGACGGGACGAATGTATATGTCTCCGAATATATGGTTCTGGAAAACGGTCTGAAAGCATATCTTCTCTCGGTCCCGATCACGGTCTCAGGAGGGTATGCGGGGTATATCAGCCTGAGTTTCGATCCGTACCGGTTCTTCGGTGCAGAAGAGCAGAAGGTCCTTGAAAATGGGTACACCCTCTGGGTCATGCAGACTGACGGGATCCTGGTGTTCGATGCGGATGTTTCAGAGGCCGGCGTCGATCTTTTCACGGATCTGGATTATCTTTCCGTCCGGGATACGGCAGAGCTCGTCGCGGCAAATCCCTCGGGCGAAACGACATATGTGTATACCGCCGACAACGGAGATGAAACCGTCGAAAAAACGGCAGTCTGGGATACCCTCGCCTTCGGCGGGAGAGAGTGGCGGATCGTTCTGACGAAGTCGGCCGGTATAGACGGCTGACGGCATTACGGAAAAAAGGTCTGTGGAAAAAAAATCAGATACTCCTGGGCGGACTCGAACCACCGTCTCCGGCTCCAAAGGCCGGAATGATTGACCACTACACTACAGGAGTTGGCGAACGAAAAGACACATGCGGTCTGCACTATCTTCTCCAGACATGTCGGTCTGGAAAGTATTTGTAGATTTCCGAATTTTCATCAGCAATCTGTTCGAGATCGGGATTTCAAATTCGTCCAATCATCAGATGGGGGGGGGTGCTGGAGGGGACAGGCGAGGAAAACGAAAGCGACGCGAGCCTTGAGCAAACCGAAGGTTTGTGACCCGGCGCGGAGTCGCCGGAGTCGCCCTCCCGCACACATAATCAGAAAAGGGGAATGAGATGTGGGAAAAGTATATTTGCCAACTACCAAATTCAGGTTTGATTATCTTTCCCTTACTCGAACAGGCTCATCTGTCTGTCGCGGTGTTTTTCTTCAAACGTGTTCAGATATTCAAATATCCGGTTGTTGTCATGGACGATGCCGTTTTGTTCGCATGTTTCATGAAATAATCTCATGAGTTCCGAGCTTTTTGGACTCTCTATTCCGTAACTTTCCCCGTACATCTGGATATACTTCTCTTTCATGTGCGGAAACAGCCTATCCAGCTGTTGGTAAAAGTATTCCCTGTTTCCCTCGCGAAGCGTCAGTCCCATGCCGAAGCAGAGAACGCCGTACACTTTTGCTTCTATGCAGTAATCCAAAATTCCTTCGATGTTTTCTTTCGTATCATTGATAAACGGCAGAATCGGACAAATCCATACAACCGTGGGTATTCCCGCATCCCGCAGTTGTTTCAGTACTTCGAAGCGTTCCCTTGTTGTGCTTACGTTCGGCTCGATTTTCCTGCAGAGGTCTTCATCGAAGGTGGTCAGCGTCATCTGGACAACGCATTTCGTATTGTCGTGTATTTTTTTCAGCAGGTCCATATCCCGCAAAACGAGGTTCGATTTTGTTATAAGCGTACATCCAAAACCGTATTGATATATCAAAGACAAGGCTTTTCTCGTATGTTCAAGCTCCAGTTCAAGCGGAATATAGGGGTCCGTCATAGACCCGGTACCTATCATGCATTTTTTCCGTTTGCGTTTCAGGGTTTCGTTTAATAATTCGACCGCATTTTCCTTGACTTCGATGTCTTCAAACGCGTGGTCGATATGATAGCACCTGCTTCTCGAATCACAATAGATACATCCGTGGGAACACCAGCGGTAGAGGTTCATCCCGTTATTTGCCGATAAGATACCCTTGGATTTTACATAGTGCATGGTACAATCATCTCGACAAACGCAAAGTTATCCATCCAATGATCCAAGGTCTGACCTTTCATAACGGTTGTGACCTGGTAACTGCTTTTTGTATTTCCAACATATAATGGCTTCTTCTAAGGTTTTTCCTTTGTTGTCTGCAAAAAAATCACGGATATAGGTATTGTACTCGAACTGCTTATCAATGACAGTTTCTCCTTTTTTCTTCTCTTCCATAATGTCAAAATAAGCGGTAATTGCTTCTTTATACGTTCTACCCTCATTGCTTTTTAGCCATTTCTGAAAAGTGACATTGAAAGAAAAACTCTTTCCAATATGCTCTTTGAAAAACGCTCTGTGTTTTTCAGAACAAACAAAACCTGATTCAATTATTGTATCTTCGCAAATATTTGACATTACTGCGGCTCATTTCTTTGCTGGGGATGCAGACAATACTTTGCCTGTATCAAGAAAATAAGCAATTGTGTCCGTTATTTCTATTTTGCCGCCAGAGGCAAGTAGACGATATTTTCTGCAAAAGTCTATCACTCTTCTTTCAAGTAATAGAACTCGCGAAATGTTTTGCTGTCTAAATGGTTATCTAAAACGGGTCTTTTGGTCATTTGTATTTTCCTTGACTTCGTTTAGGTAGCGTCCGTTTCGCCATCACTCTTTTGATAGTATAGGAGTTTGAATGGTTGAATCTTTCTTTTGCTTTGGACACGGTATAAATGTCATGTGATGCAGGGATCAATCCGCGGATGTATTTCCGCTCTCTTTTTTATGTAAGAGCATCAAATGTAATAGGGTAGGCGAGGGTAGCCAAGCCAGGCCAACGGCGCCAGACTTAAGATCTGGTCTTCAGTAGTTCATGGGTTCGAATCCCACCCCTCGCATTTTTCTGAATCGAATGAATAACCTAAACATACTTGTTAAGGGAGTTTATCATGAAAATATTTTATTTTACGGGCACTGGAAACAGTTTATATGTTGCTAAAAGATTTGAAGGAGAGCTCTATTCCATACCAAAGGTGCTAAGAAGTAATGAATTGCGCTATAATGATGAGAAAATTGGCATCATATTCCCCTGTTATGGATTAGTTGCTCCGAAAATTGTACGTGAATTTGTAGAGAAGGTGACACTGGAAAGTCCGTATATCTTTGCTATTTTAACATACGGCAATATGATAGCAAATGGGGTTGGCTGGTTCACAAACTACGCAAAAAAGAATGGCATATTTATACACTATGCAAACAGCCTGCTAATGGTTGATAATTATCTGCCGATTTTTGACGTTGAAGATCAGAAAAAAAAGCAGAAGAACATAGAAGAAAATTTGCGCATCTTAATAAAGGATATTTCTGAAAGTAAGGAATATATCAATAAAGGTTCTGTATTAGACGCCATTTTAACGAGTGGATTTCAACAAGTGACAAAGCTACTTCCTGAGTATAATTCACCAAAAAAATTCTCTATTAATGATGACTGCAATAATTGCGGGACATGTATCTAGGTGTGTCCACGAGATAATATTTCTATTGACAAAGAGCATGCAAACAGTAAACCTATTCATGGATATACGTGTGAATTTTGTCTTTCCTGTATTAATCTCTGTCCGAAGAAAGCAATTAAACTAAAATTCGAGAAGAATCCCGATTCCCGGTTTAAAAATGAACATGTGACTCTAAAAGAAATAATAGAGTCTAATAGCTGAAATTATAGATAAGCATCGAAAAACAGGTGAATGAAACATGTTATACAGAAAAATGCCAAAGAATGGAGACAAACTTTCCCTACGTGGATTTGGGTGTATGCATCCTGCTCTAAAAGAGGATAGTAGTATAGATGAAAAAAGAGCCACGCATTTTTATGAAACCGATTCGTTTACGTGATTTTGTTATGACCGAAGACGGGAGTCTTTACGCCGTCTCGGGGTATGAAAACGATTCCCGCGCCGAGTGCGTGCTGCGTTATGTCCCAACACAAGACGGGGACAGAACGGCGCCGTCAGGAATCAGATACAAGAAATACGATTTTGCCGACGCATTCGCCTGGGTCAAGGAACACAAACCCGAATACCTCGATCTGGTCCACCGCGTCCCGCTTTCCGACATCGTCCGTGTGCTGAAGCCCGAGGAAGAAGCAGCAGGAATCGCGGCGAGAAACGCCAGAGTTGCCCGGCTTTTCTCCCACTTCGATCTGCCGCCGATGAGCTACGGATGCACGGGATCCCTTCTTGCGGGTCTTGAAAATTCTGCGTCCGACATCGACATGGTCGTGTACGGCTCGGCATGGTTTTTGGCCCGCGAGCAGCTGATGGCCGCGGTGAAGGCGGGAAAGATCCCTGCGATGAGCGAAGAGATGTGGCAGAAGGTGTATCGAAAACGGGTCCCCGATATCAGTTTCGATGATTTCGTTCTGCACGAGAGCAGAAAGTTCAATCGCGGCGAGTTCGAAGGGACCTACTTCGATCTGCTCTACTCGAGAGGATATGACAACATCCATTCCGTCCCGCCGATCACGCTCGGCGAAAAAACGGGCGTGATGACGATCGAAGCGAAGGTCACCGATGCAAGTCTGGCATTCGATTCGCCGGGTATCTACACAGTCGACCACGAAGAGATCGACATGGTCCTCTCGTTTACGCATACCTACTGCGGTCAGTGTTTCACCGGTGAGACGCTGGAAGCAAAAGGCGTCGTTGAAGAGCACGGGAATCAGACCTGGCTTATCGTCGGAACGACCCGTGAAGCCCACGGCGAGTACATCGTCTCGAGAACCCTGCTCGACCGGTAACATTCCACCCGAAAAATCCCCTCCATTCTTTTTTGCATTGCTTCAATATCTCTGATCTGCGCACGTATCTGTATATTCTTCCTCTTTTGCGGAGGTTTCGGCCGCATCTGCCGTCCTTTTTTACCGCGAGGACAATCTTCATACACTCTCCGCGGCAATGTTTGGTTATGCACTTTATTGATGGGTTTCTCCCCATTGGCTGGTGTGTTATCTGGGCCGTGCTGTCAGCTCCGTTTCTCATCTATGGTATGTGGAAAATAACGAAAATGATCAATAAGGATAGGCGTGTCCTTCCTTTTATGGCAGTTTGCGGAGCATTCATATTCGTGGTTTCCTTAGTGGATATCCCGTCGCCGACCGGAAGTTGTTCCCACCCGACGGGGACGGGCCTCTCGGCCTCGTTTTTCGGACCGGCCGTCACTTCGGTTCTTGGTCTGATCATTCTGGTGTTTCAGGCGCTTCTGCTTGGACACGGCGGGTTGACCACGCTTGGGGCCACCGCTTTTTCCATGGCGATTATGGGGCCGTTGGCTGCATAGCTCGTTTTTACGGGCCTCAGAAAAACCGGCCGGGTCCCTCTTGGGCCTGCGGTTTTCTGTGCGGCGGTTGCCGCCAACTGCGTGACCTATCTCATAACCTCTCTGCAGATAGCGCTGGTATATCCGGTCGAGGGCAGTGTTCTCACGGCATTTATTGCGGCAGCCGCCGTTTTTGCCGTATTTCAGATCCCGCTCTCAATCATTGAGGGAATCATCAGCGGTCTTATCGCGACGTATATCGCCCGCATAAATCCGGAGATTTTGCAGAAACTCGGAGTCATCTCCGACGAAGAGGTCAAAAAAATCCAGAGCGAACAGGCATAAAGCGGTTTTGGGATGAGATCCTTTCTAATCGTGAGAAAAATCAGGAAAATTATTCAATCTTTTGTGGAGATGTATCATTATGTTTAATCTGTTTAAGAAATCCGATGCCAAACAACATCCCGAAGCCGATGAGGCTGATGAATATGATGAGGAAAATGTTGTCACATGGGAGCGGTACAACACCGAGACCGGTGAGGTGGAGGATACCCTTGACCTGGAATGCTATGATGAAGATGGCCTTGAAGCCATGGAAACGCTCACCGACGTGAAAAAACCGAATGGTGAATGGCAGGGATACAGGTATGTGTATATCGCAAACGGCGTGGAAAAGCACATCCGTCCAAAAGACAATAAATACCCCTGATTTATTTCAGGAGCAGATATTATATTTATAATTGTGTCTATTTACCTCTCATATTCTCAGAATACTTCCAAAAATGAATGCGAACACATGGAAAGTATACATATGCCGCTTACGGTGAGCTGCTGACTGCTGTTAACATGCTTTGTCTCGTAACCCTCCTGCGGCACGAAGTAAGTTAAGGCTGGAGAACTATTATAGAACATCGCGGGATCTTCCCGGGAAAATGCATTGAACGATCCATGCACGAACGAATGTGCCGTCATGCTGGGTTAGGTATGTGAAAAAGCGTTCTTCAAAGAGAAGAACGGGAAAGAAAAAAATGAAAGAGTTCGTTGCATGAATATTACGTCCCATATGACACACCCATTCCGCTCACCATGACACAACAAGTCCGCTGAAATGATACAAGAATTCCGCACATGGCATACCCTCATATCCGTATGAAAAATAGAACGTGGGAATAATTCCACTTATTACTTCTTTACTCCCAGAATCTTTCTCATAGACTCCCCCTCAAGAACAATCGTATAAGCATTATGAACGACCCTATCACAAATTGCATCGGCAAATGTCGCCTCCCCAATTTTTTCATACCACCCCTCGACCTGAAACTGTGAACAGAAAACAGTTGACCCTCGATCATATCTCGCCTCAACAATCTCCAGCACATCCCGTGCTTCCGTTGCTGTTAAAGGAAAGAGCAGCCACTCATCCAAAATCAAAAGTCTTACACTCTGAAACTCACGAATAACCTGCTTATACGTCCCTTCGGCTCTGGCAACTGCCAGATCAGAAAACAGGTCAGGAAGTCTTATGTATTTCACCGTATAAAAATTACGATTGGCAGCTATCCCGATCGCACAACTCAGATAACTCTTCCCTGTTCCTGTAGCCCCGAGAATGATTACATTATCTGCCTTTTGGATAAACGTACATGCTGACAACTTTGCAATCATCGTCTTATCCAGACGGCGCGTGGAATCATACCTGATATCTTCGATACATGCATGGGGAAAAACATAGCCAGCCGACTTACAGAGGCGTGACAATTTCTTACTCTTGCGAACTGACCACTCCTGATCAACCATAATTCCGAGACGTTCTTCAAAGGAAAGTGCCGAAGAATTTGCATCCACCTGGAATTTACGAAATACTTCTGCCATCTGATACAATCGGAGTTCATTGAGTTTGGTTATGGTCTCTTCAGTAAGCATCAGTCATCATTCCTCTGATAATAATGCGGACCGCGCGTAATCCCATACTTCGACGTAACCGGTTTATCCGGCATATCAACTGATTTCAACCCTATTATCCCGCTTTTCAAAACAGCCTGCACGCCTTTCAGACTTGGTTTTCCGGTGTAAGATAGAACACGTTTACACGCCTCCTCAAGTTTTTTCTGGGAATACTTATCAGAAAGCTTCAGCAAAGCCATACAGGCTTTGTATCCCTGTTGTTCAATCTTTGGATTGGTAAGAAAGAAATCAACACCATTACATGTATTCTCTCCAATATGTCGGCCCCATTTTCTGAAACGATCACCATTCCACGTCAGATATTTTTGGTGATCAGGAGGCATATGTTCCGGAGTCGTGCTGTATAATCCCCTCCCCTCAC
>NIZU01000095.1 GCA_003315675.1 Methanocorpusculum sp. MCE | reverse complement strand
GTGAAGGTAACAACGCTGCAAAGAGTACGAGTGAAATATATGCTGGCTGCATTTTGTTATAATATCTATCAGGTGAAAACGATTCAAAACAGAGTGTAAATTAAAAAAAACGTCAAGGAATAATGGGTATTCTTCTTTTTTTGGGGGGGGTGAGGGGGTATGGATGTAGCCAATCTTCCTTAAATCATGATTCGCGTTAAAAAATGGTTTGATAGATATTCTCGCTTATTTTTTTAACAACCGCTGCCGTCAAATTCAAAGCAGGAACGTATCCGGACGATGCGCGCGAACTATCGACGAATACGCCGGGAATATTCATAACGGGCGCACCATGCCCGATTCCGGCTCCAAGAAACGTTAGTGTGCGGAAAATCAGATTCCCTGAAATGCCGTCTGGAGCAATTATTACTCCACATTCCTTGACCATGTCCTCGATCAGTATCTCTCCATGAACGGCCCCGGTTTTTTCCGCAACCTCCATCGCATCGCTGATCGATCTGTCAACAACCGGGTGCCTGCCGATGTCGCCGATCCTCCCTCCGGAAAGCACGGCTGTCCTCTCGGACAACCCGAAACTCCGTGCAAGTTCCCTGCCGCGGGTAACGAGATCAATCTTCTCGTCAACGGTCCATCCCTCGTCAACACCGACGGGAGCAAGGAAAAATCGTTCGCCACGGGATGTTTCCAGCAGGGCAATTCGTTCCAGTCGGGAAACGCCGTAGGCTGTCTTCAGGTACCTGAGGGTCTCATTTGCCGACAGGGTTCCCCGTACGGCTCCCTGGATTTTTCCTGCACGAAGATCATTGATCATCGCGATGTGAGGTCGATCAGAGATGACCGTCCCGACATGTGCCGACTCCGGTTCATCCAACGGGAGGGAAGAGTAGCAGAGGATGCGGAGATCCTCTGAAGCTGCCAGCTCTGCACTTGCCAGAACATTTTCGGCTTCGGCGCTGCAGCCGATTCCAAGCGTTATCATACCGAACTAATATTGGTAATGCCCTCGACGCAGAAGTTGAAGAGCGTGGCTTTCTCGTTTCCCTTCTGGAGAACGAGTTTTCGGGTGTCATTTACGGTTCCGATAACCTGAGCAGCCATATTGACTTTTCTAAACAGCTGACATACCTGATCGACCGATGCCTGATTCGCCGTTACGATAAATCCCATGCCTGGGTACATCCGGACCCACTGCTCGAATCCGATGCCGAGTTTATCCAGATCCGGCCGCGGGATCGCATCGAGATCGATTAGACCGCCGACATTACTGGACTCAAGAAGCATTCCAAGCGTTCCGATGATTCCTGGATTCGAGATGTCTTTTCCTGCGGTAAGCAGATGACGTTCGCCAAGGGTTTTCATCACGGCAATCTGTGATCTCAGCAGTTTTGGATCCTTCTTCGTTACCGAGTCCCAGTTCATACCGGCGTTTGGATGGATTCTTCCGTTAAGATCCATCGCAACGATGATCGCATCTCCCGGCTCTGCTTTGGTGCTGTATATGACACTGTCCAGCTCGGCAATCCCGAGGATTGAAACATCGATGACATTGTGAGGGGCGTCGGGGTGAAGATGACCGCCGACGACCGGCACGTCAAACGCTCTGGCCGCATCGCACATGCCATGGGTAACCTTGTCCATGAGTTCATCGTCTACGGCAGAGAGGACATCTACCATTGCAATCGGCCGCCCGCCCATTGCCGCTATATCGTGGACATTTACAAGGATCGAGCAGTATCCGGCCCAGTACGGATCGAGTTCCATCAGCTGATTCCATATCCCGTCTGCAGCCAGGAGGAGAGCCGAACGACCGTTCTGAATTACCGCAGCATCCTCTCCATACGATGCAACAACATCAATGTTGTCGATGTGGAGCGTTTTTACTAGATTGCCAATCGCTTTTTTACGTCGAACACCATCATATTTTCTAACGGCGTCTGAAACGGATTCGGGGGTATATGTATCTGCAGACATGGTTCTTTTAGATCACCTCTTGAGAATGAAAGGGGCCGGAGTTTTTTAGTCCCTTTACTATGTGTCTTGTCTATTTATTCCCCTTCTGTAATGATAATATCTGTGTTTCAGACGGCCGGATCCAAGGTAAATTATATCATTGCGTATGGAAAACATAATCACATTGACGGTGGTGTATGTTTGAAGAAAATATGATAGTTCAGCTCAAGGGGATAGGGATGAGCGAGTATGAAGCAAAGGTATATCTCACGCTTATCTGTATTAATTCCGCAAGTCCCCGGGAACTTCACGAGACGACCAACATTCCCCGGGGAAGGGTGTATGAAACGCTTGCCAGTCTGGAGAAAAAGGGTTATATTATCTCAAACAGACAGTCCCCCGTCCGATACCGTGTCGCCGATATTCCCCACACCGTTGAAAGACTGAAGCGGGAGGCAGTTACCCGCTATGATACGCTGGGAATAGCGCTTGAAACCTTTGCCGCTCTCACCAGTACCGATCAACTGGGGCAGACCTACACCATTCAATCTGAGTGGGGAATCGGAAATCATATCCGTTTCCTTTTGAAAACAGCAAAAAACGAACTTCTCATCATCTCCGACGATCCAGCATTTTATCAGTATTTTGCTGAAGAACTCTCCCTGGCGGCAAAACGCGTCAGTGTCAACAGTGTCGTCAGTAATAAAAAAACTGCAAAGAAAATTCCTTTCCCCTGTTTTCTTGCAGACAAAGACACAAAAGAGTCTTTGTTCCATCCGCCGATCCTCAGAAAAATGTCTCTGCCGACGAAAGTGATAATCTATGCGGACAGAAAGGAAGTACTTGCGGTATATGAGCGGGAGGGAAAAAAGAGGCTGTTTTCACGCGAAACAACATCTACGCCGATTTCATAACCCGTACGGTTATGAAAAATCAGGTCAGAGTCTCCCCATAATTTCTTTTTCAAAATCGGCATCGGACCCGTTCCCGGACTTTTCCCAACCGTTATTATCTCCAGACAACCATAACTACAGTAACGAACATGGACTGGGCAGAGAAGTACCGCCCGATGCATCTTGCCGATATTTTAGGCAATGGATCGGCGGTCAGACAGATTGTTGACTGGGCCAAAACCTGGACGCCGGACTCACGCCCGCTGCTTTTTACGGGAAAACCGGGTATTGGAAAGACTTCGGCAGCCCTTGCTCTTGCCCGTGATATGGGATGGGAAGTTCTGGAATTGAATGCCTCGGATGCCCGCACGAAAGCAATCATCGAGCGTGTCGCCGGGAACTCGTCAACAACGACCAGTCTGTTTGGCGCCGGCCGAAAACTGATCATCATCGACGAGGTGGACAACCTCGAGGGAAATGCGGACCGGGGAGGAGCCCGGGCGATCGCAGATATTCTGAAAGATGCAAAACAGCCGATCGTTCTGATCGCAAACGACGCATACGGGGTCTCCGATTCGATCCGCAGACTCTGCGATCCGGTCCCTTTCAGAGCGATCGGTGTCTCTACGCTCCAGAAACGGATGAAGGAGATCTGCCGCTTCGAAGAGATCACCTGCGGGGAAGATGCACTTTCAGCGATCGCGGAAAGTTCGGCAGGGGATATGCGTACTGCTGTAAACATGCTGTTCGGCTCCTCGACCGGGAAGACCAGCATATCTGCCGGGGATATCAATACCGCCCAGAAAGACGAACGCGCGACGATCTTTGATTTAGTCGGCGGTGTTTTTGCCGGAGTGCCGGACCGCGAACTGCAGAAACTATCGTTCGAATGCGACGAAAAACCCGACTATGTCATGCAGTGGATCGAGGAATCGATCCCGCTGATGCATGATCCCAAACGGCGGATCCGGGCCTATGGAAGGATCTCGCGGGCGGATGTATATCTTGGAAGAACAATGAGGCGCCAGTACTTCACTCTCTGGCGGTATGCCACGTCGATGATGACGCTCGGCGTCGCTTCGGAAAATGCCGGCGCGGGTTTTCGGACGCGGATCATGCCCCCATCCCGCTGGAAACGGATGAGTACCGCAAAAAAGCAGAAGACGATTCGACGAACCCTCGCGGCATCGCTTGCGGAAGGGTACAGCATTCCTGAAAGTCAGATCCAGAGCCAGTACCTGGCTCTGCTTTCCCGGTTTGCCGAAAAGGATCCTGCAGCATTCTGCGAACGCCACAACCTCGACGTCGACCAGATGGGAATCGTCCTGCATGACAAAGCAGCCGCTGCCGCCGCGGTAAAGATGGTCCAGCAGGCCGCAAAAGAACGGGACATGAAGGTGAAAAAGATGACGGCCTCCAAGAAGGCGGAGATGCGAAAACTCGAGGAGCAGCTGGAGGCACTTCGAATGCAGGAACCCCCCGTCCCGGAAACGCCGCCGGCTGCAGAAGAACTGCCGTTCTCCCCAGATCCTCAGGAAGAAAAAAAGCTCGCCCCAAAGCAGGCGACGCTGGACTTTTTCTAACCTGCTTTTTTCCCGAAAATCTTTTTTTCGGTCGGGCCGCATACGTTGTGACACCTGAATTTGACAGTTGGCAAATATATTTCACCCACATCTCTTTCCTTTTTTCAGATTATGGGGTGCTGGAGGGCGACTCCCGCACCCCATAATTAGATAAATGTATGGAATATTGGTGATGTATTCTATAGGAGTTACGCGATGTTGGTGTGGATTCAATTCGGGAAGAAATATTTTAGGTGTGGAAACATGAATGCCTTAAACGAAATCGCATTGCATCCCATAAGTACCTCAGTTTTTTTCGGTCGAAATCAGACCGCGTACGTCCTATTCTAAAAAGTAAGTGACTCACGAGGGCGTTTATCAGGGCTTATGACAAATGCTCAGAGGTGCTCATTATATGGTATTTCCACTAACTGCCAAATTCAGGCTGATCGAACGCCGGCCTATACCCCATAATTTCGTATAATCAATATGAAATCTTACTAATACCCGGTAACTTGATGAATACTGATTGTAAATGGTTCGGTCGACCCATCATCTCTTCAATCGATTAAGCTGATCGCTTCACTCTTGTTATACGCAACAGATAATTTAACTTCAAATGATATCTTATTATATCAATAATTATATCTTAGAGATAAAGTATTATTATGCGTGAAGTGGATAGTATCAGGTATGTCTTCTTCACACACAGAAATAGAGTCCCTCACTATTCTTCCCGGAACCACCCGTGACGGAAAAATAGAGGGATTTGATGAGATCGTTATCCGCCCGGGCGACACGTTCTCCATCGTCGGTCCGACAGGTTCGGGAAAAACCGCTTTCATCAACGACATCGAAGTGTTCGCCCAGGGAGACACCGTCACGAACCGCCGGATTTTAATCAACGGCAGGGAACCGGATGAAGCTCTTGTCCGCGATCCATCCAGAAAACCCATCGCCATGATCACGCAGAACACCAAATGCCTTGCCGATCTGGTTGTTTCCGAGTTTCTGGCAATGCATATCCGTTCACGCAAACTTGACGGAGAGGGTATTGTCGAGAAGACCATCCGCATCGCAAACGAGTTTACCGGAGAAAAAATAACGCCGCATATGCGGATGAGCGCTCTTTCCGGCGGGCAGACCAGATCGCTTTTTATTGCCGACGCGATCATCATCTCCGACACGCCGATCATTTTACTGGATGAAGTGGAAAACGCCGGCATCTTCAAGGACCGGGTCATCGAAGTTCTGCGTGAAGAAAAGAAGGCCATTATCTTCGTGACCCACGACCCCTACGTTGCTCTCCTCACGGGAACGCGGATCGTCATGGAGAACGGTGCCGTGACAAAGATCCTGACCCCGGGAAGAGAAGAAGAGGAAACGCTCGCGGAGATCGCCCGAATGGATGCGAAAATAACAAATCTGCGGGAACGCATCCGTGCCGGCGAACTCCTGTGCGGGCTCGAAGGAGTCGAGGCATGAACGTAAAGCTGATCGCCATTGCCGGACCACCGAGCGCGGGAAAGACTGCGGTTGTCAAACAGATCATCCGCAGTCTGCCCGACCCGAAAAAAGCCGCATACCTCAAGATCGATGTGGTGCAGGCATGGGAAGACGAAGAGCTCGCTGCCGAGTTCGGCATCCCCACGAAAAAAGTGTATTCAGGAGATATGTGCCCGGATCATATGGGTATCATGGTCATCCGCGACGCGATGGAGTGGACAGAACAGATTGGAGCCGAGTATCTTCTTTACGAAAGTGCGGGTCTTTGTCTGCGCTGTACGCCATACACCAAAAATTCGCTTGGCCTCTGCGTTATCTCGGCCGTGTCAGGAACACATGCTCCGCTAAAAATGGCCCCGATGATCGCGCTGGCAGACGTGGCCATAGTAACAAAGATCGATCTTGTTTCCCAGGCGGAAAAAGAGGTCTTCCGCGAGCGGATAAAAGAGGTCGCACCGGATATCGACATCATCGAAACCAACGCCGTCCAGGGAACCGGGATGCGGTATCTCAATAAAGTAATCGCGGATATGCCGCCCGCTCCGACGGAAAAGGATATGCTCCGCGGGGTCCCGCCGCTTGGCGTCTGCACGATCTGCATCGGGAAAAAGGAGATCGGATGGCAGGAACATTTCGGGGTCATCCGTCAAATCGATGCTCCCGACAGTATCTACCGGGGTGACTGATGGTCTGGACACCGCCGGGAAAAGACTGCGGCGCGTGCGGCGCAGAAAGCTGCGATGCATTCATGATACAGGCAGCGTCCGGCATGAAAAACCTTGCCGCCTGCCCGTATTATCATAAGGATGTGCCGACATACAGCTGCAGAGAGCTTTCCGCATCGTATTCGGGAACGGATATCTGCAATGATCCGTACGACTTTGTGCTTTCTGCGCTGCCGAACGAGCCCTCCGCACGAAAAATACTTCTGCCGTTTCGACCCGATCTGGTCGAACGCGAGGAGATCAAAAAAGACGACATCGTTTTAGGCAGACCGGCGGGAGCGGGATGCCCGGTCCAGCATGTCATCAGGGTCCTCGAAGCGGATTATACCACCGGGCTGATTACCGGCCATGTGGTCGGTCCCGCCTTTTCCCGGGACAAAGCTGATATCGTTGATCTGAAGATGTACCATATGATCGGATTCGAGGGAGTGGCCAGGGTCGTCGCCAGACCCCCGCAGTTTGGAGTCCGGCATCCGTTCCTGCCGGGATTCTGTATGATGGACCGGACGCACACCGGTATCGTCAATATGATCCTGCAGAAATCCTACGGCCTCCACGTCAGAGTGGAGGGGATCGTGATATTATGAAAACGCTTGCAGAAATCAACCGGAAAATCGCCGACAAAACCGCGGTTGTCATGACGGCAAAAACCCTCAAGGAACGTATCCGCAAGGGAGAAACCATCACCCCAGACGACGTGGACGTGGTGACCTGCGGAACATTTGGGGTGATGTCCGGGACATCCGCGGTTCTCGCGTTCCAGGCAGGAGCGCCTGGAACCTTCCGGCATGCCGTCTCCATGACGCTGAACGGGGTCCCGGCATCCATCGGCCCCTGCCCGAATGAAAGCAACGGACATGTCGATTGTATGGTGTATGGGACATCCCATGCAGAACACGATCCCTCATACGGCGGCGGACACCTCTTTTCGGATCTTGCCGCAGGAAAGCCGGTCACCGCAGAGATCGTTACCGACACGGGAACGATCCGCCGTCAGGTCAGTCTGAATGATATGTCCTCCGCCAGACTGATCGTCACCCGCGGGGCATTCAAAAACTACATGGGGTTTGTGAACCGGAGTGATGAAGAGATCTCCACGATCTTTTCGACCTTCCCGATGAAGCCAAAGATGCAGAGCGCGTCCGTTTCCGGCTGCGGGGAGATCAACCCGCTCGAAAATGATCCGGGATTACGCTATCACGTCCCGGGGGCGGCGGCGCTCGTGAACGGCAGTCCCGCTCTGATTCTCGGATGCGGGACGAGATCGTCGCCGCAGAAACCTAATCTTTCGTTGTCTGTGGATATGCGGGGCATGCATCCCAATATGATGGGCGGTTTTGTGACCGCGCTCGGCGCCGAATGCCTGACTTCAATCGGGACCGCGATCCCTGTACTGGATGACGAAACGCTGAATGCTCTCCGTGTTCTCGACGAAGATATACCCCTCACGGTCGCCGACATCCAGAACAGGACTCCATTTGCGGCCGCGACCTACGCGGATATCTGGCAGAACACCGACCGACGGGTCCGTGTCGATGCTTCGCGCTGCGTGGATGACTGCACGGAGTGCGCGAAAGATCTCTGTCCGGTTGCGGCGATCCGGCCCGACCTCTCGATCGGCAAAGCATGCATGGGCTGCCTGACCTGCGTGACCGTCTGCAGACATCAGGTGTTTTCCGCAAACGCGGGAACGCTGCATATTCCCGATGCGGATATTCGAATCGGCCTTCGCCAGTCTGACCGCGTGCGGGGAGAACGGGCGGCTGCCCTGGTTCGTGACCGGATATATTCCGGCGCTTGGAGGTTTTAGATGGGCGATTACGTATTACGCTGTCTTGCAGGCGGGGAACTTCTCGAAGACCATTATACCCTTACCTGCCCCAATCATCCGGGTTTTATCCGTGCGGAGTATACAGCCGCGCAGTTGACCGTCCGGGAAAATCTGCCGGGTGTATTCCGATTCAGCGACTGGCTCCCGGTCCACGGATCGATCCCGACCAATTCGAGACCCATGACCTTTAAAAACCGGGAACTCTGCCGCGAACTCGGACTGCCGAACCTCTGGATCACGTTTACCGGCTACTATCCGGAACGCGGCTGTTATGTGCCGACCGGTTCGTTCAAGGAGCTGGAAGCTTTGCCGACGATCGTCCGACTGAAAGAGGCGGGAGGGGGAACGCTGGTCGTGGCATCCGCCGGAAACACTGGTCGGGCGTTTGCCCAGATGTCCGCGGAATTCGGGACACCTGTCGTTTTAGTCGTACCGGAAAGTTCGGCAGACAAACTCTGGACCGCAGGATACTTCGATCACAGCAGTATTCGGCTTATCACGGTCCGCGGCGATTACACCGACGCTATCAAAACGGCCGATAAAATCTGCGAAGCCCGGGGATATTTCCCGGAAGGCGGCGGCAAAAACATCGCCCGACGGGACGGGATGGGCTGCGTGATGCTCGATGCCGCCGTCACGATAGGAAAACTGCCCGAGTATTACTTCCAGGCGGTTGGATCAGGCACCGGAGGGATCGCCGCATGGGAAGCTGCTGCCCGTCTGATCAGGGACGGACGTTTCGGCAGTGTGCTCCCTGAGCTCCATCTTTCACAAAATCTTCCGTTCGTTCCAATGGTTCGTGCATGGAATGCCGGCAGGGATCATATTCTCGATGAGGATATGCCGAATGCGCAGGCCTCCATCAACGCGGTATCCGCCCATGTCCTGACCAACCGTACGCCCCCCTACGGGATCCGCGGCGGGGTGTATGATGCGATGAAATCCTGCGGCGGGCGGATGTATGCCGTAGAAAACAGCGATGCGGCAACTGCCGCCAAAATCTTCTCCGAAGCAGAAAACGGCACCGACATCGATCCGGCCGCCGCCGTTGCCTTTGCGTCCCTCATCTCCGCCGCCGAAGATGGTTCCATTCGGAAAAATGCGAACATTTTGCTGAATATCACCGGCGGGGGATACCAACGGGTGAAAAAGGACTGTGAGACTGCACAGATTGGCGTTTACACCACGGTCGATCCCGGCGAGGTGCCGGTATTATGAACGAAGAAACGGTCCTTCGGATCATGCACGAAGAAGGGATCGAGATGGTCGCCTCGCTGCCGTGCGATAAAAACAAGCGGTTCACTGCGCTATTAGAAACGGGGTTCCCGGTCATCGATCTTGCCCGCGAAGAAGACGGAGTAGGGATCGGGGCAGGAGTAGTCCTCGCCGGAAAACGTCCGCTCGTCTCGATTCAGAGCTCGGGCCTTGGGAATATGCTCAACGCCCTTTTGTCGCTTTCCTGCGTGTATCACTTCCCTCTGCCGATTCTGGCAAGCTGGCGCGGCGTCTGCGACGAGAAGATCTGCGCCCAGATCCCGTTCAATGCCCCTCTCCCCAAAATGCTGGATGTGTACAACATTCCCTACCGGATCTGCAGATCGGCGGAGGATCTGGAAGGGATCAGAGAGGTCATCAGAGGTGCGTTTGCAGACCAAACGCCCTATGTTGCCCTGATCCTTCCCTCCTGCTGGGATCCTCAGCAGAGGGCGCCCATCACCTATCCGAAACGTTCACTTCCGGACCGCACGTTTTTCCTGCTGGGATACGCTGAACCAAGACTCACCAGGCTTGAAGCGATCAAAGAGATCGTCTCCTCGGTTCCAAAAAACGCGGTCATCATCTCCAACATCGGCGTGCCGTCCAAGGAACTGTATGCGTCAGGAGACCGGGCAGGGAACTTCTACATGCTCGGAAGCTACATGCAGGCGTCCGCGATCGGGCTCGGGTGTGCGTTTTCTTCACCGAAAACGCCCGTGTATGTGATAGACGGAGACGGAAGTCTGCTCGGCTCGGCAGTTCTGCCGGTGATCGCGGCACAGAACTGCGAAAATCTGCATATACTGGCGCTGGACAACGGCACATTTGGCAGCACAGGGAATCAGATCAGTCCGGCGTATGAAACCGCAGATATCGGGATGCTCGCACGTGCGGCCGGGATCACCTCGGTCGAACGCGCCGCGACCCCAAGCGAAATATCGAGCGCCGTGGCCAAAGGGACTTCATTCGTTCATCTTCTTATCCGTCCGGGAAATTCGGCATCACCGAATATTCCCCTCTCGCCGGAAGAGATCCGCAGCAGAGTGGAACAGTTCATCCGGGAAATCGGATAACCGCCCACGCTTTTTTTTACCGGGACACGGAGAATGGTTTTCATTTTGCCGGCCCGGGTCTTTCGCGGAGATTCGCGGTTAAATAAATTCAGGTTTCCACACCCAGGAATACCCTTCCCGAATTGAATTGAGAATAAAACCGCGTAACTCCTATTAATAATCGATTTTTCCATTTTTTTACCTCTCACGTGCTGTTTGTTTTGCCGTTTCGGGAAGCGTTTTGATCCATGAAACCCATTTTCCAAAATGCGGACACTCGGCACACATCGTATCGAGACCGATCTCCCGTGCGACCGTGAGGCCGTCGGTCGGTTTCTGATATCCGGGATTGACCCGCAGGATCCATTTGGAGGGTGCGGTCATCTCCCCGCCGTTGATCTCTTCGGGAAGAAAATCCCTGCGGACCGCGGCGAGTTTCTTCACCTGTTTTTTACTCATCCCGCAGACGGAAAAAGCCGACGGATCGGAAAACAGCAGCGTCTCGAACTCATGGAGCTGAATGTTCGCATGAAAATTCTCCCGATCGATATCCTCGAAAAAAGCCGCTTCCATCTCGGTCACCCGCTCCAGAGGAGACGCCAGATCATAGGATACCGTGTATCCCGGGATCGCCGGAAACTTGTAGAAATCATACATCGTCGTGACATAGGAACACGGCCGTCTGCAAAGGTTCAGGACATCTTTTCGGATCTTTTCATACGACGAACAGCCCCCCCTGCGGACAACGCCCGATTTACTTTTCGATGTCATCACGATCACGGGAATAAGCGTGACGCCCAGATGCGCCAGTTCCTTTGCCATCAGGCGTTTGATGAAAACCTCTTCGGTATACCCTTCGCAGGAGATGAACAGTGTGACCATGCCTACTGCGGTCTCCCGCCAAAGATGTTCTTTTCCCAAAGCTCCCCAAGCGAATAATCCTGTGCGATCCAGTTCTGGAGATCGTCATCGTCCTCGAGCCTGCGGAAGGTGGATGCGTCATTTTGCCAGTCGACAACGATGATGTCCTCCGGCTCAAACTCGCTGAGGAGGAGAGCCGACTGGGTGGAGACGATGATCTGTTTGACGATGCCGGCGGATTTGATCAGGGCCGCAAGCAGCGAAAGGGTATAGGGGTGGAGACCAAGTTCCGGCTCTTCAAGAAGAACCGTCTCCGGGATGTTTTCGACCGGCTGGAGAAGGAGGGTCGCAAGGCAGATGAAACGGAGCGTCCCGTCGGAGAGGTCGGCAGCTTTGAACGGTGTGTTCCCGTGGGTCGAACACCATTCGAGCTCGATCATTTCTGGATTCTCGGGTTTGGGCCTGAGGATGAAGTCCTCGAAGAAGGGAGCCGCGAGCTGGATCACTTTTCTGATCCTCTGATAATTGTTCGGAGCAGTCAGTTTTATGAGATAGAGGTATGCGGCAAGGTTGCCCGCATCCGATCTGAGACACATGTTGTCATTGATCGCATGGATCTGTTTGACTTTTGCATTGTCTCCGGTGTCGTGGAAGTGGTAGACGATCCACTGATGCACATGTTTCAGCACGTATTTGTCGATGAATGTCCCTGTCCCGGCATCATACAGCGATTCCAGATGCCCTGAGCCAAGCGACCAGTTCTCGTTGAGGAGATTCCAGGAGAACCATTCATCCTCGAACATCAGCCTGTTGTCTTTGGTTGGTTTGAGATCGAAACCGTATCCGTTGTTTCCGAAGTATATGCCGACACTGATATTCTCGGTCTCCTGTCTGCCGAACCAGAGGAGCGAGTCGGGACCTCCGTTATAGGTGACGTACTTCTGCAGACGTTTGGCAAATATCAGTTCCATCATGCAGAATACCGCGAGAAAATTCGATTTTCCCGCGCCGTTTGCTCCAATCAGGATGTTGATGTCGCGAAGCTTGAGGTCGCAGGACCGAATCGACCGAAATCCGCGGATCGTTATCCGGTCGATCTGGGAACCGGGTTGTTTCTGCCTCATATGTTTAGCTTTTGCGCACATGGGTGATAAGAGTATCTTCAAATAGAGACATCCCC
Source organism: Methanocorpusculum sp. MCE (assembly GCA_003315675.1). Classification (GTDB taxonomy): domain Archaea; phylum Halobacteriota; class Methanomicrobia; order Methanomicrobiales; family Methanocorpusculaceae; genus Methanocorpusculum. Next base: position 6,204 of record NIZU01000095.1, on the reverse strand, counting down.
GCGCCGAGATGGCACGGTTGATAAAATAAAAAAAAGCTGAGTTTTCTCAGCGGTTAGGCGGCAGCGGATTTTGCCATGAATGCTTCGATGATCGCAACGATACCGAAAGCAAAGAAGAAGATACCCGAGATCTCGACGATCGTGAATGCCGAGATGATCGGATTGATCAGGAAAAGGATACCGAGAATGATGCCGAGGATACCGGAAACGGCGAGAAGACCGCGGTTGACCTGAGCTGGGGTTCCCATCAGGGCAAGGGCAAGGTCGGTGACTCCGCCGATCAATGCAGCTGCGGCGAGAACATACATCGCGTACACAAGCATGATAGCCGGGAAGATCAGAGCCAGGATACCAAAGATCATCACAAGGATACCGAGAAGAATGACCCACCAGGTGCGTTTTACTTCACCGAAGAACGTTGTTCCTGCGGTCAGAAGAGTAATACCCACGAAGATCAGCAGGACTGCAAGCAGGATCTCGCTGGCAAACAGGGATGCCATAGTAAAGACCATCATCAAAATACCGAGAATGATCATCAGTATGCCTTTTGCTAAAAGCGACCCGAAGGTACTTCCGCACATAGGGCAGGAATTTTCAGTCATATAATGAAAATACACCCGCAAACGTATTAAATCATCGCATAACGGGTTGACATGTATAAATAGTTCAAATACAAAATAGTTAACTTACATAGCCTATGCCTCCCGTTGAGATGCACGCAAATGAAGTCCAGCATTACGCATCGCCGATTCTCGTAAAAAATCGGCAGTTTTTTGCCACCCTTACAAGTGAGCGGCTGATCATCGAAGGAGGCCCGTCCCCAAGGGAGTTTAAGGTAAGCAGCATCCTCTCGGCACATCCCTGCAAACTGGAAACTGGAGAACCTGGTCTCAAACTTATCGTCTCGACACCCGACGGACAAAAGGAAATGATCTGGGGATTCCCGGTAGATCCTAAATTCAAGGCAGTAGAACAGGTAGCCTGGGTGGATCAGATTGCACGGGTCGGCGGCGAAAAACCGTTTGCCGAGGGGAAAAGCGAGGGCGCAGGGCCGCAGAGTGCTGCAGTTCCGCGTCGGCAGACTCAGGAGAGTAAACCTATCGTCCCCGAACCCGAAATTCCGTCAAGCAGTATCCGGCCGGATTTTGTTTCCGGCGAATCTGTTGTAATCGAAACGGCGGGCGTCCGAGTGAAGCGGGCATTTTATACCATATATCTGACGAATATCCGGCTGATCCTGGAGAATACGGCCGGCAAGATCGGGCGTGAGTTTGCAATTGCGGAGCTGATGGATGCCGCGGCGTTCGAGACCGAGGCTGGAGAACCGGCGATCGCGCTTTCCGTCGGATCACAGACCGGCGCGAAACAGATGGTCCTGTCGTTTCCAACAGAGTCTGCCCGAGCCGCCTGGATGCAGGAGCTGAAAGCGAAGCTGCCGGTCAGGCAGACGCTGATATCGGCCGTACCCGAACCAACGGTTGTGACCTGTACCGGAATATTTTCACCGGATGCCGGCGAGCGGGTTGCTCTGTCGACAGGAGGAGTCCGGATCAAGCGGAATTACGTTACGCTGCATCTGACGAACACGCGGCTGGTGATCGAGGGGAAATCCTCAATTCTCGGCGAGTTCGCCCTGAACACGCTTGCCCGGGCGATCCGTCTCGCAGGCGAGGTAGGCGAACCGGGTATCGTCCTGCAGATCGCGGGAAGAGAGGGAGAGAAGGAGATGCATCTGCTGTTTTCCGGCATGCCGGACCGCGAACTGTGGATCCAGAAACTTTCCGAGATTATCCCCGAGGAGGATCAGTCGGTGTATGCGCCGGAGTCGGCGCAGTACACCGTGACGACGGTAAGTCCGCCGTCCCAGAGAAATCCACAGGATATGTACTGTCCTGCGTGCGGAGCGCGAAACCATGTGGATGACGAGGTGTGCGCTTTGTGCGGATCTCTGCTGCATCCGGGTTTGGTGTCCGCGGAGTCGTCACGGACTCCTGCACGCCGGGAGAAACGAGCAAAAGCCGACAAACCTGCGAAACGGGACCGGCGGGAGAAGCCTGAAAAAATGCCGTATAACGGCGGCGTGATCGGGTTTCTAACCAGGCCGTCGGATGCGTATTCCTATTATATGCGCGAAAGACCACGGGATGCTCTCGGGATGTTTTTGTTGTCCGGAGCATTATGGGCGGTTCTTACGGTTTTGATGATCACGTATGTGGTTCCGGTCGTTTTGCGGATCTCCGTTACGGACTATCCGATCTTTTCCGCTCTGCAGACCGATCTGATGCTGCTGGTCCATTTCATTCTGGTGCTGTATGTGATCTGGGTGATCGCCGTGATGATTCAGGCACTGGCTACCAGTATCACGGCACGGGTCTGTGAGCCGGAGGTGCGGTTTTCGGAGATTACGGCGATCGTTATGCGGAGTACGCTTTCATATGCGGTGATCGGCTGGGTCCCGATTCTTGGTCAGTTTGCGGCAAGTATCTGGTCTGCCGCGGTGACGTGGAAAGGTCTAACCGCCGGTCAGAATATGCGGGCCGGTCAGGCCGCTGTCTCGGCATTTCTCGGTATGATCATCGTGTATGTGCTGATGTTTGCGGTTGGATCGATTTAGAGGAGGTAAAAATGATACTGAAACGATTGATACTGGTGCTTCTCGCGGTATTCCTGGTGATGGGATGCGTGGGGGCGGTGAGCGCGGATGATACACTGATTAATTCTCTAACGATTTCGGGAATAACACAACCTTTTGCTACCTCTGATGTATCTATCTTCACTCCTTCCATTACGATTGATCCAAGTGAGTGTTCTTCAGTTACGGTATCAGATTGCTCATGGATAACAGGGAGTGATACTCCGGTGAATGGGTATTTTGAATATAGCACTGAATACAAGGCCCGATTTACCGTTTCTGTCTCAGGAGATTACAACTTTTCAGGGACCACTATTTTTGCTGATATTGGCACACCAACAATTTCCGTAGACACAACAAATAATAAAACAGCAACAATAACCATTACCTATCCCAAAACTACTGCTGAACCCGTTGCATCAACAAACGTCTCTTCAGTAAGCGTTGCAGGTATTCCTGCACCGATTGCCGGGGGAACTCCTGTTACAACTGCATCTCTTATCAGCGATCCGACCGGAAAAGCAGTATTAACAGCAGTATCTTGGGCATATTCTAATGGAACTGAATTTATCGGCAGCAATTTTGGATATGGAACGACATATATAGCAAACATTACCCTATCTACAACTGATAGTTACACTTTCAATTCGTCCACAACTTATGCCGTAGAAAATGCGACCGTTGATTCTCATATTCTCAGTTCTAAAGATACCAGGTCAGTAGTAACGTGTATATATTCTGCAACGTCTACCCAACCACCAACACCCATATCGTCCGTTAACATTACCGGAGTTACTGCTCCAGTTTATGGGGCAACACCGGTTACGTCTGCTGAATCGTCTACTACCGGGATAAACAGTGTTTCTGTTAGTTGGACTCCTACCGCATCTTCGACATTCGCGGCAGATACGACGTACAAAGCAACGATCGTTGCTCAGATCACTGACTCCCGTTATGCGTTCAATACATCCACGCCCTCTGTTTCTTTGAATGGAGCAACAACCTCAACTACCAATGTCACGAGGAATTCTGACACACAAATAACCATCACATACACCTTCCCAAAAACCGAATCACAAATACTTCCAACTATCACGCTTTCCGCAAATGTTACCTCCGGAACATTGCCGCTGTCAGTTAAATTCACCTATACGGTAGCCAATGCCACCTCAAAGTCGTGGACGTACGGTGATAGTTCCACTGCAACCCTCTCCTCGAGCGGAACGTTGAACCACACCTATACGACCGCGGGGACCTACACGGCAAATCTTACGGCCACCAATGCCAACGGAACGGTGTACAAAACAGTCGTGATCACGGTGAAAAAAGTAGGACTGGTTGCCGGGTTCCAGGTATCAGCTCTTTCGGGAACCGCACCTCTCACGGTAAGGTTCACCGACACCTCGGTTGGTACGATCACCTCCAGAATATGGAATTTTGGTGACGGTACAAGCGATAATGTGGCAAATCCAACTCACACCATCACATCTCCCGGGTCATACAAAGTGATTCTGACCATCAGTGACGGGGCGGAATCGGACTCTACCTATCGAACAATCATTGTGAAGGCGCCTGTTTCGGCAACGCCGACCATGGCGGCGAACCTGACCTCTCTGGGAACAACATCCGGCGAAGCGGGAAATCTTAGTATAATCCCTCATCCGTTTGACATCATCAAAGAGTTCATGCATCTCTTCTACAGTATATTCGATCCGGTCAATTATGTGATGACGGTAAACGAGAGCTGAAGGCGACCGACCTTAGCGGAGGCGGATCGACGACGCAAACGGCGATCTTAGCTGAGGCAGGGACCTTTAGGTCCCTTAGCCGAGAAAGGCTTTGCCTTGCGAGCACACCTCTACTGAGGGTGAAATGGCCGATCTTTTTCTTTTTCGTGTTTTGGTATGCTTTTAGATTTGGTGTATTGGATTCTTTTTTGATGAGCGTATTCACCACACGAAATGCCGCGAAAAGGGGGGGAGGGGCGGAAGAATGGAAGTTATTCTTTTTTGATCCGGGGGGCGGGGCCGCGACTCAGGCGCGGAGCGGCCCGCGGTGGAGAGATCTTTTTTTAATAGGACTTACGCGGTGTTGGTGTGGCTCCAATTCGAGAAGGAGTTTGTTGGGTGTAGAAACCTGAGAAAAAACCAACCGCGAATTAGATCAGAGATGTCGGGATCGTTCCCATCCACTCGCAAGGCAAAGCATTGATCGCAAACATTCTGTTTGCTCAGCTAAGGGCGAGCCTCTCGGCTCACCCCGCCAACAAAATATTCTTCATTTTTCGCAAATTGAATATTACGTCCCATATGACACACCCATTCCGCTCACCATGACACAACAAGTCCGCTGAAATGATACAAGAATTCCGCACATGACATACCCCCATATCCGTATGAAAAATAGAACGTGGGAATAATTCCACGTATTACTTCTTTACTCCCAGAATCTTTCTCATAGACTCCCCCTCAAGAACAATCGTATAAGCATTATGAACGACCCTATCACAAATTGCATCGGCAAATGTCGCCTCCCCAATTTTTTCATACCACCCCTCGACCTGAAACTGTGAACAGAAAACAGTTGACCCTCGATCATATCTCGCCTCAACAATCTCCAGCACATCCCGTGCTTCCGTTGCTGTTAAAGGAAAGAGCAGCCACTCATCCAAAATCAAAAGTCTTACACTCTGAAACTCACGAATAACCTGCTTATACGTCCCTTCGGCTCTGGCAACTGCCAGATCAGAAAACAGGTCAGGAAGTCTTATGTATTTCACCGTATAAAAATTACGATTGGCAGCTATCCCGATCGCACAACTCAGATAACTCTTCCCTGTTCCTGTAGCCCCGAGAATGATTACATTATCTGCCTTTTGGATAAACGTACATGCTGACAACTTTGCAATCATCGTCTTATCCAGACGGCGCGTGGAATCATACCTGATATCTTCGATACATGCATGGGGAAAAACATAGCCAGCCGACTTACAGAGGCGTGACAATTTCTTACTCTTGCGAACTGACCACTCCTGATCAACCATAATTCCGAGACGTTCTTCAAAGGAAAGTGCCGAAGAATTTGCATCCACCTGGAATTTACGAAATACTTCTGCCATCTGATACAATCGGAGTTCATTGAGTTTGGTTATGGTCTCTTCAGTAAGCATCAGTCATCATTCCTCTGATAATAATGCGGACCGCGCGTAATCCCATACTTCGACGTAACCGGTTTATCCGGCATATCAACTGATTTCAACCCTATTATCCCGCTTTTCAAAACAGCCTGCACGCCTTTCAGACTTGGTTTTCCGGTGTAAGATAGAACACGTTTACACGCCTCCTCAAGTTTTTTCTGGGAATACTTATCAGAAAGCTTCAGCAAAGCCATACAGGCTTTGTATCCCTGCTGTTCAATCTTTGGATTGGTAAGAAAGAAATCAACACCATTACATGTATTCTCTCCAATATGTCGGCCCCATTTTCTGAAACGATCACCATTCCACGTCAGATATTTTTGGTGATCAGGAGGCATATGTTCCGGAGTCGTGCTGTATAATCCCCTCCCCTCAC
>NIZU01000094.1 GCA_003315675.1 Methanocorpusculum sp. MCE | reverse complement strand
AAAGAAAAAAAAGTGAGTGGTAAATATACCACTTACTGTGCCGGGATGATGAGAGATCTCTCGCCGGCCGGCATGAATTCGCGGATTGCTCCCTTGGCGAATTCTGCACGCGGGTGGGCGAAGTCGAACTTCAGGGCAGGGTCTGCGAAACATATCTTGATCAGCGGGGAGAGCGTCCATGCATCGCCGCGGCCGAAGTGGGCTGCTGCTGCGATGGCTGCGTATTCTCCCTGGTGGCCGACGTTCATTGCATAGTTCGGATAGTTCGGTCCGCGGAACTCGCCGATACAGCCCTCGTCGGGTCTGATGGAGAGTGAGTTTGCGGAACCGCACTGGTCCTGCAGGTCGTAGCCGAAGAAACCAAGTCTGGACCAGCCGTCTTTGTGCATAAGCATGGACAGATACCAGCCGTTGAGACCGGCGTTGGAGTTTCCGGTTGCAATCGACGTGGTTAAACCGCATGCTGCAGCGAGAACGGCTGCACGCTGGGAACCGCCGAAGTGGTCTTCCATCATGGTCGGGAACTGTTCATACTGCTCCATACCGTAAAGGTTGACTTCGGTTGCGATTTCGTTGACGACTTCCTGGGTTGCTTTGATTTTGTCGTTCGGGTTCGGGGTCTTCCAGTCGATCTTGTACTTGTCGTGGAGGTAGTCCATTCCGTGGTAGGTGAAGTCATCAAGGATGTTATCCGTGTAGGCTGCGGTTGCATACTGGGTGAAACCGACACCGCCGGACATATAGGATCCGAGCCAGATCTGGTCGAAGAGCATGGCGCCTGCTGCGACATTTTCCAGGGATGCTTTTGCCGGGTCGTTCGGGTTGACACGGTCTGCCTGGATCATATCGGAGAAGTTACCAAAGAGCATTCCTCCGGGCTCATTCGGACCGCGGGCACGGCGGGCGGGCAGGTGGTGAGCCATGTTGATGACACCAGCGTGCTTTGCTGCAAAGGACAGGTCGGCGACGGCTGCTTCACCGGCGCACATACGGTATGCGGCAATGAAGGACATACCGATCTGCATGGCGGACCAGCGGGAGGTTGTTCCTCCATCGCAGGTACGGCCGACGATGGTCGGCATGTGGACGCACTGCCAGAGGGATTTGCCGACTGCTGCCTGGAGGGCCTCAGCCTGCTTCTTCGGGAAGAGCTTCTCGACGTCGATGACGAACTGGGGCTCAAGGTTGTCGGCGAGTTCCTGGTCACCGGTAAATACACGGACGTAACAGTCGTCGGTAAGTCCCGGGTGGGTCTCGACCATGTGTTCTTGAACGACGGCGCCTCCGGGCATTGCGTGTTTGACGACGTGGAGATACTCGTTGATGGTTTCAGGAGTAACTTCCTTGCCGAGACGCTTCTGCAGGGTCTGGTGGGCCATGTCCATGGACACGATTACGGTTCTGCGGATATCATCCCACATCTGCTGCATGGCAGCATTGTTGACGAAGTGCAGGTCATCACCCTCAACGAAGGTTCCGGTGCCGGAGAGTTCGTAGGTCATCAGCTGGCGCTGACCCATCGGGATACCACCGAGGTGGCAACGGTTCGGGTCATACATAGAGATGCCGCGTTCAGCTTCGATCTTCTTGTTGATGGCCATGAACTCCTTTTTACGGGGAGACTGCTCAAGACCGTTGAATTTGTAGAATTCTGCGGTAGTGGATTCAACGTCCTGTTTGGGGAACTTCTGCTTGAGTGCATCAAGGAAAAGTTTCTGGGTCTTTTCTACTTTTGCCATATTACTCAGGCCTCCTTGGGCATGAATCCGTATTTGGTACGGAGGGCGTGGATACGCTGAACATATGCAACATATTCACTGTCGGAACGGAATGGAGTTCCGACAAGGGAGTGGAACATCGGGGTGTTCGCTTTCAGCCAGGCTGCATCCATCGGTTTACCGACACCGACCTTGCGGTCAAGTGGGACACCGACCTGGTCTTTAATGTATTTGACAACACCGTCGGTGTCGAGGATACAACGCTGGAGCATATCGAACATCATACCGTTCTCTGCGAGACGGAGTGAGTGTCCATGCACGGTTGCACCGCGGATACCAGTGGTTGCCGGGTCGAAGATGGCGGTCTCGATAAGCTCACGTGCGTATCCTTCAAGGTCACGCTCGCGGCACTCGACGATCTGACGGCCGGAGAGAGTTCCCGGGTCGATACCACGTAAGCGGTAGCATTCGAGATAGGTTCTCTGGTAAGGCTGACAGGGTCCGTTCAGCATAGAATCAGCGAACTGAATGTATCTGACACGGTCACCGGCTTTTGCGCCTTCGGTCGGTTTAACGAGTTTGCGGATCGGGCAGTCTGGCTCTCCCTGCTCTGCGAGTGGGGGGTGTGCCGACGGGTATGCCTGTCCTGGTGCACGGTGTCCCATAATAAGGACGATGTCCTCATCCGTGACGCTGCGAATCTTTTCGAGCTTTACGTTCGGGTTCATCTGGTTGCGGCGTACTTCCGCGACGCGGGAAGTTCCCGG
>NIZU01000093.1 GCA_003315675.1 Methanocorpusculum sp. MCE | reverse complement strand
GTCATAAGCGGAGCAGAAGATATCATAAGTGACGGGAAACGCATCGCCGGCGTGTTGAACGGCATGCCGATCATGGGAAAAATCTCCGGGACCGGGTGTATGGCGAGCGCGGTCTGCGGAGCCTGCGTTGCAGTGTCCGACCCAATGGACGGCTGTATAACCGCGATGGCCGCCCTCGGCATCGCCGGCGAAGAAGCAGCGAAAACCGCCAAAGGCCCCGGGTCGTTCAAGCCGGCATTCTTCGATGCGGTCGCTTCACTTACCAACGAACAGTTCATCAAATCCGCGAGGATCTCCGAGTATCAATGAAGTATGATCTCTATGTTGTAACCGACGAGAACCTCTCGAACGGATATTCCCATGCAGAGATAGCAAAGCTTGCAGTCGACGGCGGGGCCAACGTGATTCAGCTCCGCGATAAGGATAAGGATTCCGCATCCCTCTTCGCCGAAGCAGTGAAAATCCGCAGGATCACAAAGGACAAAGCCCTCTTCATCGTCAACGACCGGCTGGATATCGCCCTCGCCTCGAAAGCGGACGGCGTCCATCTGGGGCAGAGCGATCTGCCGGTCGATGTCGTACGACGCCTTGTTCCGGAGGATTTCATCATCGGCATATCGATCGGCTCGGTTGAAGAGGCGCTGAAAGGAGTAAGAGACGGAGCGGATTATGTAGCGGTGAGTCCGGTTTTTTCAACCGGATCAAAACCCGATGCCGGAACCGGCCATGGAATCTCCTGTATTTCCGCGGTAAGACAAGCTGTCGAAAAAGATATCCCGGTTCTTGGAATCGGCGGCATCAACAGCGAAAATATCCCGGAAGTCATCAAAGCAGGGTTAGATGGAATATGCGTGATATCCGCCGTTGTGAGTGCCCCGGATATCACGAAAGCTGCGGGCGATCTGTGTGAAAAGATCAGGAGCGCAAAGAATGAGTGAAAAAGTCATCCAGTGGTGTGTCCGGATCCCGGTTCACGAAGGAGAAGAAGGACGCAGGAAACTGATTGCCGAAGGAAAAGCCGACCGAAGTCTTCGGCCGTACGTCGAGGACAGACATCTGCTTGTTCCGGTTCTGGAAGATACCGGTCTGCAGGCCGAGTTTTCCGCCGCAGGAATCCGCGAAGAGCTCCCCCGTCATGAACAGATCGGCGGAATCGTCGTTCTTCAGGAGGAGGATATCGCCGGAGCGGAAAAGATTCTCGCAGCACGGCCTTCGGCCAACACGGCCCTTTTTGCCCCCTCGCCGGTTGAGGGAGAGTTCAGAACAAAAACGTTCAAAGTCCTTGCAGGAGAAAACACGACCGAGACAATGTATCATGAATACGGGCACAGGATGATCATCGATCTCACCGCCGCATACTTCTCGGCACGACTTTCGAATGAACGCCAGAGAATTCTTTCGTCCATGAAGGAAGGAGAACGAATACTAGATATGTTCGCCGGAGTCGGCCCGTTTCCCGTGATGCTCGGCGGAAAGGCGAAGCTTGTCGCTGCAAACGACATAAACCCATCCGCAGTTTATCTCATTCAGAAAAATATCAGGTTAAACCATCTGCATAACGTCGTTCCGATTCTCGGCGATGCGATGAATCTCCCGGATATGCTCGATTCGATGAAGTTTGACCGCATAATCATGAATCTGCCCTTTGCGGCATACGGATTTTTAGCAGGAGTTGCCAAACTTGCGGCGAAGGGCGCAGTTATCCATCTTTACTCGCTTGTCGAGAAGGAAGGAGAACACAATGAAGACATACTCCGTGCGTTTCCAAACGCGAAAATCACCGAACGATTCCTTCGCTCCTACTCGCCGACAAGCTGGCACGCCGTGTACGATATTGAGGTAAGCAATGAAATGTAAAATCTGCGGTACCGGTAGTTTTGCAGACCTGAAGTGAGCTGTTGATGCCGGAACGGACGCAGTAGGTTTTCTGATGGGGATCACTCACGTGACCCAGGACGCCGTGACCCACGAGGAAGCAGCGGCGATGATAAAAACACAGCCTCCATTCATGGAACCGGTCGCCGTCACCCATCTGCAGGATGCTCCATCTATTATCGATATCATCCGGCGGTCCGGATGTACTACTGTTCAAATCCAGAACGCAATTACCCGGGAGGATATTGCAATCATCCGGGAGACGCTGCCGTATATTCGGATCCTGAAAGCAGTCCATGTGATGGATATGTCAGCCTTAGAGGCGGCAGAACAGGCAGCTGCCTATGCAGACGCAATAATTCTTGATACGTGAACGCCTGAGAGACTTGGAGGAACTGGACTAACCCATGACTGGAACATCAGTGCAAAGATCGTGGAATCGTCAGAGATACCCGTAATCCTTGCCGGAGGTCTCACGCCGGAGAATGTAGCCTCGGCGATTGAACGGGTTCACCCTTACGCGGTGGATGTCCACACCGGCGTGAAGAAAAACGGCGTCAGGGATGCAAAGAAGACGAAAGCATTCGTCAAGACAGCGCATACCGTTGTCTGATTCACATTCTTTTTCCAAAAAAAATTAGACTTCAATGACTGTCTGTTTACAGGTTTTGAAGTGATTTGCATATCCGGTCATATCGAGCAGGCCATGCCCTGAAAGATTGAAGACGATGATCTGTTCCTCATTCGTTTTCTTTGCTTCCAAAGCAAGTTCTACCGCTGCCCGGATCGCATGGGATGACTCAGGGGCAGGAATGATGCCTTAGGTTCTCGCAAAGGTAACGGCTGCCTGGAAAACCTGTTCCTGCGTATAGGAGACGGCATTGATAGTTTTGTTGTCGTACAATCTTGAGACGAGCGGATTCATGCCGTGATACCGGAGACCCCCTGCGTGGACGGCATTCGGCGTGAAGTCGTGACCAAGCGTATGCATTTTGAACATCGGGATGGTAAATCCTGCAAAGTTACTTCCTCCCCCGACGCATGCGATCATATGATCCGGCGTGACGTCGATTTCATTCAGCTGGCAGATCAGCTCCTGACCGATAACGGTCTGATGCATACATACGTGATTGGCGACACTGCCGAGACTGTACTTTGTTTTTCCGGTCGTATCTTTGACTGCCATTTCGACAGCTTCGGTGATGGCCGTGCCAAGGGTTCCGCCGTAGGACGGATCTTTCGCCAGAACGGATTTTCCATACTCGGTGCCCGAACTCGGCGAGGGATACACCGTTCCCCCGTAGGTTTCCATGATGGATCTCCGGAATGGTTTCTGTTCAAAACTCACCTTGACCATGAAAACGATCAGATCGAGATCAAAGTAGTTGCAGGAGAGAGATAAGGCAGACCCCCACTGACCGGCGCCGGTTTCTGTTGTCAGATGCTCGGTTCCGTCACGTTTGTTGTAGTATGCCTGGGCTATGGCACTGTTGAGGCACTGTTGAGTTTGTGGCTGCCGGTCGGGCTGACATCTTCACGCTTGAAGTAGATCTTGGCCGGCGTTTTCAGATACTGCTCAAGATGATATGCACGCTGGAGCGGCGTGACGCGGCCGAACTGGGCATATGCTTCTCTGACGACGTCCGGGATATTAATGAACCGGTGAGTCGTGTCGAGTTCCTGCTCAACCGAGGATTTACAGAACACGGGTGCAAGATCATCATGGGTCACTGGTTTCATTGTCGCGGGATTAAGAATCTCCGGAGAACCGATATCAACTGCGATATTATACCATTTTTTGGGGATATCATCCACTGTGAGGGTCGTACGACCATCTTTCGGGAACATAGATACAGGTGGGATTCAATTGTATTTAAAATATGTTCAACAGTAACAACATAATTACAACAGTGAACACAATTGTTCATTTTTCGCGTCGGCAAATGAAGAGATGCGCGCAAGGGGATCGTCATGCATTCTGCAAAACGTCTTTTTCTCTTTTCCCTTTCCGTCCCGATATATGCAGGATACGGATCCGTGTCCGGATAGATCATGACGGAAAAGAAAAAAAACATACCACAAACGAAAGCTCACG
>NIZU01000092.1 GCA_003315675.1 Methanocorpusculum sp. MCE | reverse complement strand
GGCGTTGATACAGTGGTCTGGCAGGAGTTTCAGAGACAACTTGACCTGAAAGGTCTGAAAATTGAACAAGGTATGATTCAGGATGCAACGTTTGTGTATGCTGAACCCGGTCATTGTAAGAAAGACACGCCGCGAGGAGATCAGGCAAAAACACGACGGGATAAAGATGGAAAAATCATGTCCAAGAACGGCAAAATACACTATGGCTATAAACTTCATACCATCATGGATACGACGCACGATCTTATTCGACGCATTGAAACCACCACGGCAAATGTTCATGATAGTCAGGTGGACCTCTCAGAAAAAGGGGAAGTGGTCTATCGGGATCGGGGATATCAGGGAGCAAAATGCAAGGGATATAGTGCCACAATGAAAAGGGGAGCGAGAGGGCATCCCATTGGCATACGAGATAAACTGAGAAATCTGCGAATAAGTAGGAAGAGATCAAAGGGCGAGAGACCCTATGCAGTGATCAAAAATGTTTTTCATGCAGGGTTGGTGAAGGTAACAACGCTGCAAAGAGTACGAGTGAAAAATATGCTGGCTGCATTTTGTTATAATATCTATCAGGTGAAAACGATTCAAAACAGAGTGTAAATTAAAAAAAACGTCAAGGAATAATGGGTATTCTTCTTTTTTTTGGGGGGTGAGGGGGTAGGGATGTAGCCAATCTTCCATAAATCATGATTCGCGTTAAAAAATGGGTTGATAGATATTCTCATGTTTTTCATGCAGGGTTGGTGAAGGTAACAACGCTGCAAAGAGTACGAGTGAAAAATATGCTGGCTGCATTTTGTTATAATATCTATCAGGTGAAAACGATTCAAAACAGAGTGTAAATTAAAAAAAACGTCAAGGAATAATGGGTATTTTTCTTTTTTTTGGGGGGGGAGGTGAGGGTGTAGGGATGTAGCCAATCTTCCATAAATCATGATTCGCGTTAAAAAATGGGTTGATAGATATTCTCAATTATTATATTACTAAGACGTAGTTACGGATAAGTATAAAAGCCTCAATGATGATTTCAGATTAATTGAGGTAATGCCGAGCAACTAACATGAAGGTACTTGCAATAAACGGAAGCCCACGTAAAGAGAAGGGCAATACAGCCTTAATTCTCACTCCTTTTCTTGAATGAATGAAAAAAAGCGGGTGCAGAGGTCGATCTCTATTATACAGCTGATTTAAACATCAATCCCTGTAAGGGAGATTATAGCTGCTGGTTTAGGACACCGGGCCGGTGCATATATGATGACGACATGAATCTGCTCATGGATAAAATGCATGAGATGGATGTCCTCGTAATTGCATCCCGGGTTTACAGCTGGGGTCTGATCGGTCCAATGAAAATACTGCTGGACAGGACGGTTGCCCGTGTCCAGCCTTTTGTCGAGATCAAGGACGGTCATATGCAGCACATCCGTCGAGAGGGAAGCAAACCGCATCAGAAGGTTGTATTGGTTTCTAACTGTGGGCTCTGGGAGGAGGATAACTTCGACCCGCTCCTTGCCCAGATAAAGGCCAAGTGTACTTATGGCCACATGACCTTTGCCGGCGCACTTCTGCGTCCTCACGGCCCGGCACTACGGGCAATGATGGATAGGGGGCTGCCGGTGAACCATGTCACGGACGCTGCGCAGATGGCGGGTGTACAGTTGATCAAAGAAGGCATCATGTCACAAGAACTGCTGGAAACGGTCCGTCGCCCACTTATGCCAAAAGAGGCATACCTGCAGGTCATGAACCAGAACTTTTCAGCCATGCTTGCATCTGCCGGACATGTGGGAAAAGAGTGAACGTCAGGATTAGAATTCCTCCTCCTCTTCTCTAGAATATTCCGCTGCAGATGAGCAAGACAGCGAAGCTGGATTGCAAAATTGATTTTTCTTATTCTTCCACATCCACCTACCCCTTTACCCAAATGGATATCTCTGCACCGTGTTCATCCAGATCTAAGAAACCCTCAGAAATGGCTGAAAATACTATCAGGACTCTTCCGAGATATCCTCGTTCCATACAGCCGGATTCTCCTCGATATACGTTTTCATCATCTCAATGATCTCTTTGTTATTCAGGGTCGTCACCTTGACCCCGCGAGAACGCAGGAAAGCGGGTTCACCCGGATAATTGACATCCTCACCGATAACGACTTCCGGGATCTTATACAGCAGGATCGCGCCGGAACACATTATGCACTGTGAGAGGGTAGTGTACAGCGTGCATTCTTTGTAGAAAGACGCCGGATGCCTGCCGGAATTCGAGAGGGCATCCATCTCTCCGTGCAGGATAGGATTCCCCTGCTGAACCCACCTGTTATGTCCTCTCCCGACGATCTCTCCGTTTCGAACGATAACAGTGCCGATCGGAATGCCCCCTTCTCTTCGTCCGGCAAGCGCCTCCTCATATGCGGCCCGCATATACTGATCCATCGATTCCGTCATGTCTTGTTCACCGATATCCAGAGATGGACCTGCGGAACTGATAATACTACGGTTTTCGGCTGGAAACCGCTGACCTCCCCATACCTAATAAGCCCTGCGGGTTCTCCTGTACCGAAATACATATGCCTTGCAAAACCAAAACACATAAGAATATTTAGATCTGACCGTATCGGGAAAAAAGCCCGGCAGAACCATATCTGAATGCCGTAAATAGAGTTGGAAAATACGAGGAAAGGAAGGAATACATGAAAGTTATTTACAGCGACGGAACAATCGGCGAGTGTCCGAAAGAAGAAGAACTCCACGTAATACGTCATACTGCAGCCCATGTGCTGGCCCAGGCGGTCAAACGCCTCTACCCGCACGCAGCGTTCGGCTACGGTCCGGCGACCGAGAAGGGATTCTATTACGATATTGACCTCGGAGACACAAAACTCTCCGACACCGATCTTGCCGCGATCGAACAGGAGATGCGGGAGATCGTCAAAGCGAACCTGCAGATCAAACCGTTCATTCTTCCGCGTGCCGAAGCATTGAAGCTGATGGAAGAGCGCAAAGAACCGTACAAAGTCGAGCACATCGCCGACCTGGACGAGAACGAGCCGCTGAGTTTCTTCCAGCAGGGCGAATACATCGACATGTGCACCGGCCCGCACCTTACCTATACCAAGACCCTCAAAGCCTTCAAACTCACCGGACTGTCCGGCGCATACTGGAAAAACGACAGCAAAAACAAGATGCTTACGAGGATCAACGGAACCGCGTTTTCGAGCGGAAAAGAGCTGGAGGATTTCCTCAAACTGCAGGAGGAGGCGGAACGCCGCGACCACCGCAAGATCGGGAAAGAGATGAAGCTCTTCATGTTCTCCGACGAGGGTCCGGGATTCCCGTTCTTCCTGCCAAACGGCATGATCGTGAGGAATGCTCTACTCGACTACTGGCGTGAACTTCATGCAGAGAACGGGTATCAGGAGATCTCGACGCCTTTGATCATGAACCGCCGTCTTTGGGAAACCAGCGGTCACTGGGATCATTACAAGGACAATATGTATGGAACTAAGATCGATGACGAGGATTACTGCATCAAACCGATGAACTGTCCGGGCGGCGTGATGGTCTATGCAAACGAGCCGCATAGTTACCGGGAACTTCCGATGCGTCTTGCGGAGCTCGGACTCGTTCACCGCCATGAGCTGAGAGGCACTCTCCAAGGACTCTTCCGTGTCCGCTGTTTCACGCAGGACGATGCCCACATCTTCATGCGGAATAACCAGATCGCCGACGAGATCGCAGGCGTTGTCCGGCTCATCAACGAGGTCTACACCAAGTTCGGTTTCGAGTACTTCCTCGAACTTTCCACCCGTCCGGAAAACAGTATGGGCAGTGATGAGGACTGGGAAGCGGCGACAAACGGTCTGAAGGATGCGCTGGATCAACTGAAGCTCCCCTACACGATCAACGAAGGAGATGGAGCGTTCTACGGCCCGAAGATCGATTTCCACTTAAAGGACTGTCTCGGCCGAACCTGGCAATGCGGAACGATCCAGCTCGATTTCCAGATGCCGATCAACTTCGATCTGGCGTATGTGGACGAGAACGATGAGAGACAGCGGCCGATCATGATCCACCGTGTCTGCTTTGGTTCGATCGAGCGGTTCATCGGCATCCTGACGGAGCATTTCGCCGGCAGGTTCCCGGTCTGGCTCGCGCCGATGCAGGCAAAGGTCCTTCTCATTACAAAGAAGAGCGAGAGTTACGCCGAGGAGATCTATGCGATGCTGAAGGATGCGAAGATCCGCTGCGAGCTCGACAACCGGAATGAAAAGATCGGATATATGATCCGTCAGGCGCACTATACCGAGAGGGGCCCGTATATGATCATCATCGGCGAGAAGGAACTGGAGGATCACACCGTTTCAATCCGCACCCGCGATGGAAAGACGGTCACAATGACGCCGGAAGAGTTCCTAACAAAGATCCAATACGAGATCGAAAACCGTATCTAATTTTTACCGGGGGCAACCCCCTGTTTTTTCAGCTATGCGGAGGCTTCCACATCGCAAAGATCAGAGACCAAACCGTATCCGGTCTTTGTTCGCGGGGATCCCATTGGATACGGATTTCCATTCGCCGTTTTGGCATACTTCATACGTTTCAAAAGCGCAAGGCAGTCCGTTTGCCGTCGATATATCGCTTTTGTCCATTAGCTGAAAATGCAGATGCGGGGCAAATGAATTGCCGGAGTGACCCACTCTCCCGATCATCTCGCCCTTTTTGATACTCTGTCCGACGGCGACCTGAACAGACCCTTTCTGCAGATGGACGAGCGCGGCATACACGTTTTCGCCGCATTTCAGAATGATATAGTTTCCCGCAATGCGTTGGACGTCATCTTTTTCCGGATCGAAGGAATGCGCATTTTTGTAGGCGTTGGCGATGTCCGACCGCAGATTCGTTCGTGCACGTTCTTCATAACCGTCCTCTGCCTGAACAACAATCCCGTCACATGGTGCGTAGACTTCTCGGTCCCAGCAGTAGTAGTCCTTTAAGGAAATCCCGAACAGAAGATAGTGCAGGAAACTCACACGATAGGCGGGATTGCCCTTTCTCTTCCAATCCACCTGTATGAAGTCATACGCATACCTCGTCCCGAGCCGGTTCGTGCCGTGGCTTGGAATTTTGGTCCCGGGCGTTGTCGGAGAGAGCCATTCCCCCCTCAAAGGAAACTCAACTATTATTGGCTGACGTTCATTCATCCGCTGATCTCTCCCCGCATTTTTCACCGCCGGTTATGTTCTTTGTTTGCTATCCGTCATCGTTTATTTTGTGGTTAGGGGAAGACAGAGCTTTGATATGTTGAGTTCGATAAGGCGCATTCAACCCGCCACGCTCGAATCAAAGATTTGCTCGCAAGTTTCCTTCGAAAACTTGCTCAGCTAAGACCACTCCTGCGGGGCCTTCTGCCTCAGCTGAGGGTGCCTACAACGTCGTCACCCCGCTAACCAAAATTCTTCTGTCGAATGATTAATTGGTTGTAACGTCCAACAATCATTCATTATGGATGTCTCCCCCGAAATCTGGATAGAAAAATACCGGCCCAAGAATCTCGCCGAGGTTGTCGGTCAGCAGGATGTCGTCGAGCGGCTCCGCTCTTATGTCGCGACCAAGGCCCTTCCGCACCTCCTTTTTACCGGCTCGGCCGGCGTCGGGAAGACCACGTGTGCCGTTGCTTTGGCCCGCGAGATGTTCGGCGATACCTGGAATATGAACTTCCGCGAACTCAACGCTTCTGACGAACGGGGAATCGATGTCGTCAGAAATCAGATCAAACAGTTTGCAAGAACCGCTCCCCTGGGTGATGCAACGTTCAAGATCCTCTTCCTGGATGAAGCGGACGCTCTTACGCAGGATGCTCAGGCCGCTCTTCGCCGGACGATGGAAAATTATGCCGAGACCTGCCGTTTCATCCTCTCCTGCAACTACTCCTCGAAAATAATCGACCCCATCCAGTCCCGCTGCGCAATATACCGGTTCAGACCTCTCACGGACGAGGCAATCTCCGAAGAGATTGGAAGGATCGCAAAAAAAGAGGGAATTACCATCGATGAGGGAGCCTACGTCGCCATAACCTATGTCTCGCTTGGAGATATGAGAAAAGCGATCAATGCCCTTCAGGGGGCCGCGATCGTTTCCGATCACGTCACCGCTGAAAACATCTACGCCATCACCTCCAACGCAAAACCCCAGGAGATCACCGATCTCCTCTCCCGCTGCCTCGAAGGCGATTTCGAGACCGCCGAACGGATGCTCCACGGATTGATGTACGACAAAGGCATCGCGCCGAACGAACTCTTAAACCAGCTTTACCGGGAGATCTCCCGCTCAGAGACCCTCGACCGCCGGCTCAAAGTAGACCTGATCGACCATCTCGGGGAAGCCGATTTTCGCATGAGCGAAGGGGCCGACGCAGATATTCAGATGGATGCTCTGCTTGCAAGGATCGTTCGGGCAGGCATGAACTGAATTGCCGGACTTACACGGTGTCGGGAAAATATTTTTCACTTTTTTCACATGTATTCTATACGAGAAATCGGGTTGGAATGCATGAAAAATGCGTTTTATCTCGATTAAAAATCCTGAGGATTCCCCGCTGCGGGCCGCTCTGCGCCGGATCGCAAATCAAAGATTTACTCAGCTGAGGGTGTCCGCTTTCAGCGTCCACCCCGCAGTCACATCCCGCGCTCCGTTTTTTGCATCCCCCACATCCATCATTTCTCAGTGATCACCTCTCCCTCACCAAAACCCGGGGCATTATCGCACCACGCGGTTTGGGGTTTATATGTCCTAAGACCGAATCAGAATAGTGAGGACAGGAGTTTTGGAAAAGTATCTCCTGCCCGATCGATCTGCAGCGGTTTTGTTTCGTTCCCGTTCTGATCGAAAATACTGTTTGTAGTCTTCCGGTCTCAATATTGACCATGACGCCCATTCCTATTCAGATAGGGGGAAGGGGTATCTTTTTTTCGGGGATCTTTTAGGATATTTCCGCCGCGTCGGGCTCCACGCTGAAGTTTGGAAATGGCTTTGATACCTGAATTTGACAGTTAGTGGAAATGCCACATAATGAATGCCCCTAAGCATTTTTCAAAAGCCATGATAAACTCTCTCGCGAGTCACTTACTTTTCAGAATAAATCTTCAATGTATCACATATTTTTATAATTATGGGGTGCGGGAGGGCGACTTCGGCGCGGAGCCCGACGCGGTGGCGATATCCTATATGCCGTGGCCCCCATATGTTTCCGGGTAGTTCGATGGAGATGGAATATTCAGATATTACGTATGCGGTGTTGGGGTGTAGATCCAATTCGGGAAGTATTAGATCATGATCATACTCCCAAACTACTTCCCTTCAAAATCCCTCTAATACCCCCCCAATCCCTTCCGTTTTGACTATTCAATGACAGAATCGCTAAGCAGGACGTTAACGCGAGCCTTGAACATAAGATATTTCCACCGCGGGACGCTCCACTGAATATTGCGTTCTATATGACACAACCATTCCGCTCACCGTGACACAACAAGTCCGCTGAAATGATACAAGAATTCCACACATGACCCGCACAGATTCCTTTCAATCCGTCATAGCAAACATTCAT
>NIZU01000091.1 GCA_003315675.1 Methanocorpusculum sp. MCE | reverse complement strand
TGCCTGGTTGAGACCAAAGCTGCTGAAAGTCCCCATACATACTACTCAACGTACGAAAAGAAAGTACTTTCTGTCAAAAAAAAAGGTTGTTAGAAATTCTCGGTATTTTTCTTTTTTTTGGGGGGCGTGAGGGGGTAGGGATGTAGCCAATCTTCCTTAAATCATGATTCGCGTTAAAAAAATGGGTTGATAGATATTCTCAAAATATTATTTTTGGCTGGTTGTTAAGTAACCAACCATTTTTATATCGATTGTATCAGAGCCAGACTGCCACGTCAGGCCGTCATCGGTTTTCGCAGTGACAACACACACTCTATATGCTGATGCTTCTTTTCCTTCTTCATTTGTATAAGGTACGGTAATGAATACTATGTGGTTAACTTGAGTATCATTGAATACCAGGCCGGCGGTCGCGGTTGCTTACTTAGGTAACTGATATGCCATATTGGAAACGGAACCGGCAACTGTCGTGCTTTCTCCGGGCACCAGACCAATCACTCCCGCTGATATCTGGTTAAACTCTGCTGCCTAGATTACAAATGGATACTCATCTCCTTCACCATTTACTTACAGGGATTGGTTCACTTCAGTTCCTGCCTGAAATCCCATAACATTCTCGAAAACTGCGGAACCGTTGACATTCAATGTGTAATTCACATAAACTGGATTTCCTGCAACGACTTTGCCGGTTTCGGAAATACCGTCGCCGTTGATGAGATTGCCGAGAGCATTCGGAAGACCGCTAAAGGATACTATACACATGAATACCAACAGAACGCAAAAGCCGATAACGCCGACCTGCACCCAGTTTATTTTCTTCTTCGGACCTTTATCCTCAGATTTGGACTTAGTCTGTACTGCCATTTAGCTATAATATGGAGATGTATTATCATAAACGTCTTCTCTTCCGATACGTATTTGTATGTGGGGAATGTATATATGCAATTGTGACTTACTATTAGTAAATTACATTCGATGATGAAATTACAGAAGGTATAATACAATGTCAATTCGATTCTGCCCATTTAGCTTTTGAGCACTTTGTTCCCCACGCGACACACTTTTCCCCGAGATGTTGGAACTTTCCGAAACTCTCGTATCGCGCTCCGAAAGCCTGAAGAAAATTCCAAGACACGCTGTTCCGAGTTTCACCGGGGAATTTCAGATGGATATGTGCGAGACACCAACTGAGATCATCATTACCTGCGATCTCCCGGGAATTGAAAAACAGGATGTTTCAGTAAAACTTCTGAATGAAACATCTCTGCAGATCAAAACAACGTATGACCGTGCGGTTTCGCAGACGGATTCCTCCGGTGTCTATCATTTACGTGAGTGCAGAGCAGGATCGGGAGAGAGGATCATCCACCTGCCGGCAGAGGTTCTTTCCGACGAGGCCAACGCCTAGTTCAAAAACGGCATCGTGGAAATCACCCACCCCAAAGTGGTGAAAGACGCCGGCGTACCGATCGAGATAGAGTAACCTGAAATTCTGCAGGGCAATTACCCCGGCCCAAACACTTTTTTTTTAACAAAATTGATGTCCTCTGATTGCGAATACTAGGCTTAAGCGATGGAAAAAAAACAGGTCCGCGACTACATGACACATGATGTCATAAGTATTGATGCATCAGGAACGGTAGGTGATGTAATCCGCCTGATCCATACAACGGATCATGACGGTTTTCCTGTTCTTAGATCGGGTAAAGTTGTCGGATACATCTCTGCACGGGACATCATCGGCGAACATCCCTCGACAAAAGTTGAACTGAGGATGACCCGCCACCCCATCACTGCACGTCCCGATGTGACGATCACCGAGGTGGCACGCCGGATCTTCAGAACCGGAATCCAGAAACTTCCCGTAATCGGGCCGGAGAATGAACTTTTGGGCATCATTTCCAATATGGATGTGATCAGGTCTCAGATTGAACGCGTCACGCCGGAGAAGGTATTCAATTTTATGCGGGCGCTTCATGCCCTTTATGGAGTCGACACCCATCTCAAGCGTGGGCTGGTTCCCGTCAAAGATATTCAGCCGACCCAAAGTTCCGTTCATCAGGACGAACTGGAAGGCAGAACCTACGAACTCCAGAAACATCTCGCCGAACCGGTGATCGTGGTAAAATCCGGAGAACGAACCATTCTTGTTGACGGCCATCACCGGGCGGTTGCGGCTGAACGACTCGGGTTAAATGCGCTGGACGCATATGTCGTGTATCTGGATGCCGACATCGCACTTGGACTGGAGAAAACCGAGAATGCGATGAAAATCTTCAGCATCAAAGATATAAAAATCGCTGATAATCCAGAAAGATCCCTCGTGCGGGCCACGCATACGAAACTGATGACGACCGAGAAGAAACTCGTCAGTGAGTATATGACGACCAATGTGATCAGTCTTGACGCGGGAAAGACGGTAAAAGATGTTATCGGGTTGATTAGAACAACGACGCATGACGGGTTTCCCGTGTTATGCAATGGAAAAGTCGTTGGTCTGATTGGGGCAAAGGAGATAATCGGCGCTAAAGCAACCGACGGCATTGCTCCCTTGATGCAGCCGGTCATACTCAAAACCCAGCCCAATGAAGGAATGACCGATGTCGCACGGAAAATGTTCCGGTTCTGCGTACAGAAACTTCCGGTTGTTGATAATGATGGACAGTTTGTCGGCATTATCACGAATGCGGATGTGATCAGGTCTCAGATCGAGCGTGTGACGCCGGAGAAGGTGTTTGATTATATGACCACCCTTAAAACGCTCTATGGATTGGACCCTTTGCTTTCACGAGGCATGGTCCCGGTGAAGAGTCTGATTCCGACCCAGTCCAAAGTATATATGGATGAACTGGACGGAAGGGCGTATGAGATCAAAAAAGGTCTTGCCGAACCGTTAATCGTTGTCCGAAGGGACGGCAGATATATCCTTATCGACGGCCATCACCGGGCGGTTGCAGCAAACAGAATGCGGGTACCCGAACTCGAAGCCTATCTTATCGACATTGACTCGGACACTGAACTGGGCATTGAAAAAACCTCCCGAAACATTCGTTTGCGGTCGCTTGACGCTTTGCAGATCGTGGATGAGTCCAGGTGCGCATTTCTCGCGCTACACGTCAAAGAGTAAAAGATCCGTAGCGGCCGCCGCCGGGAATCAGCGTGACGCGTGCTACCCCCATCGATACTAACGCCTCTGCAGTTTCGGGCGATATGTTGACAAGTTCATCGTACGGCACTTCGAGTAGTACCGCGATCTCATTATCGAATGCCTCGATAAATTTAGAATAAAGTGCCCGTGCTTTTTTGGTGTTTGGCGAAGAAACGCCCAGAACGCGGGCAATTACTTCACCAAGCGGGACCATCTTCAGATAGGGCGGACGATCCGTCGGGGGGATCGTGGAAAGCTGTTCTGCGCGTTCCTTCACGCCGACTTTTATCCGGCCTTTGTCAGCGGGACATCGCCAGTGAAGACGTTCGGCTTCAGCAAGAGAAAACTGTGCATAACACCGCGTACAGGCAGTTCGGTTGTATTTTCCTTCTTCCGGGAAAAAACCGGCATTCAGCACAACCGAACCTTTTCTTATCGCTTCGAGAACTCCGCGGACCGTGAGGGCCGACATTTCCAGGCGCGTGAACTCGCGCCCGAGTTTCTCAGGCGCGGCACTGTGGGCATCCGAGTTCGAGAGAAACGGAACGCCTGCAAACTCTTCGATGCTGGCCCCGTAGGATGAGTCTGCCGAAAGTCCCAGCTCGCAGAACTCGATTTCTTCTTCGCCGTAACATTCCGAAGGCCGGTCGAATGCAGCGAAGAGCGAAGTCCACGGCGTGAAGGCATGCGCCGGCCCGATCATGCCGCCACGTTCATGGACTTCGCGGGCGATTTCTTCACCGGAAAGATGGAGATGAGGTCGGCCCGCGGTCGTAAGATGCCCGCATGCCGGGGTAAACCGCTGCTGAAGTTCGGCAAACTGATCGAACGTTTCCATTAAGATCAGATGGTGAACGCGGGAAGAGTCCTCAACCTCTGTCTGGGGAACAACCGTGATCTTGTATTCATTTTCGAGAAACGGTTCCCACATTTCGCGCCAGACGGGATGAAGTGCATCCCCGCTTCCAACAACATGGATCCCTTTGGTCCGACAGCCGGCCAGGATCTTTTTTGGGACCATCTCGGGTGAGGTCGCCATCGAAAAACAGGAGTGCAGATGGAGATCGGCGTTGTACTGCATGGATATTATCCGATATACCGCAGATCGTCGGCGTTGTTTTTCTGCATGGTTGAAGCGATGGCCGAAACTTCCGTCATCATCTGGGATGCGAGTTCGGTAAGTTCAGTCCGGTCGGCTTTGATGCCGGTAAGCTTTTCCAGCACATCCAAAACCGCGGTCGAACTGACGGGATCCACCAGATAGCCGGAGGTCTCGCCAAGGAGAGCGATGCCTTCCATTCCTACAAGACGGCCGAGCGTGATCAAAAGACCGGCGGCACCGATGATCCCGCCGACCGGTTCGTCTTTGTTCAAAACGGCTCCTGCCGAAAGTACTTCTTCTTTGAGGAACGAGGAGGAAAGAGCGGCAAGAATGCGCGGTTTTTCCACCATTCGACCAACACCGTAGCCGCCGAGCGTGTATATTCGTTTCACGCCTAAAAGTTCAAAGATGCCGACATACGCATTTCCGAGAATATAATGTCCCTCGGGCGTCGTACTTTGGCAATCGCCGGCTAAAAGAAGAACCGCGTGAGAATTCTCCGACCCGGGCGCAAAATACACTTCGTTTCTCGGCATGCGGAGAACCGCATCCTCTGACAGATACATCTGCGGGGGAAAGAGCGTGGATGTGATCTCGGCAATTTTTACGGCCGAAAGAACACGAACGAGATGGTCAACCACGAGTTTGCCGACATGTCCGACGCCGGGCAGTCCGGCAATAAGAATCGGAGAGGAGTGGGCTGCGACATCCTCAACATACCATCTGACGTTTACCTGATCCATGATTTTGCCATCCTTCGATATTTACCATAGGAATCCTCAGGAGAATATCTTGCCGGATGGGCAGACACCGTTGGACATCCGCATTTCTGACACGTGTTAAAAAGAGTGTAGGTGTTGCATTCAGGACATCTACGAATATGACCTGTCATGAAAAACACCGGATATTACTTCTGTTTCCGGATGAGTTTGCCGGAACCGGAACCTTCTGCACGTTCCATCACACCGATCGCCGCTTCTGATGCTTTGACCAGTGCTTTTTCTGCAGTCTTATAATCCGGGGCGACAACTTTCACCCGGTAGTGGGGTGCTCCAAGATAGAGCAGTTCGATCTCGGCGCCGTCTACTTTGGGTTCAGCACTCCGAAGGGCACGGCGAATGATGTTGACCCCGTCGGGTTTGTTGGATGTCAGCTCCAAAACCGCACTGACGGTGACTTTGGGGACCTTGACATTCTCGGAAGCGACCTTTGCGAGAGCAAGGATCCCCTCCGGGGGCAGGGAGAATTTGGCGAGAGTTGCTTCACCGTAGAGGGCGATGGCCTCGAATGCGGCATACAGCGAACCAAAATCAGCATACATCGCCTCTTCGAACGTCTTGATGTCGACTTTCGACTCGGCTGAGGCAAACTCTATCCACTTGTGTGCCTTCTGCTCATTTTTCCAGTCCTGGATCTTTTCCCGGCGCTGGTGTTCATTGACATCTTTGAGAGAAAGATCGATATGGCCGCGGTGTTCATCAACGTGAAGGACTTTACAGACAACCTTCTGCCCCTCACGGATGTAGTCACGGATGTATTTGATCCAGCCACGGGCAACCTCCGCTATCGGAATTAACCCCTGACGTCCTTCATATTCATCCAGGTTTACAAATGCCGCGAAGTCCTTGACTTCTGCAACGCTGCAGACGACAAGTTCTCCTTCTATTGGCCAATCTCTTTCACTCATCAGATATTTTTCCAGATTTATTCAAATGTTGCTACGATATCTGCTTTGAGAACAGCCTTGCCGCCGGTTGGCTCTGCAAGGACGCGTCCGCAGACGGTACATTCAACAACGGAGGTTGCTTTCTCGAATATGAGCTGTTCGTTTTCACAGTCCGGGCATTTTACCTTCAGGAACTTGCTCCGGGTTTCTCGGGATGCTTTTACCATATTACTCACTCCGTAAGTTCGAATTTACCTGCACGGTAACCTTCTCTTAAGTGGGCTTTACCGCATTCTTTGCACCGGTAGCGCATGTTGATCTTCTTGGTCGGCTTGTCTCCTCCAGGAACTTTGCCGAATTTACCACGGCTACCAACATTGCTGCGGCGTGCTTTCTGACGGTCAATCCAGTGGAGACCGGTTGTTTTGCCTTTCTTTACCCTCTCAACCTCGTGCTCGGTGTGTTTCCGGCAGTATGGGCAGTAGGTGTTAAATTTTACTGGTTTCTTCATGAATATTTACCCCTTTTAAACGGGAATACCAAATACCATACTTATTTGCGAAGCCTGATACTTAAGGCTTTGTTGTCTTTACACAGAACATCTGCCATTTGGGGTGGCAGCGATACGACATCTCCTGGCGAAAGAGCGTAAATTCGTCCGCTATAATCCTGAAATTCTGGAAGATTTTCATATACCGCTATCACGCGGTATGACTCGGGAGCAGGGGCATCGGCGGACGTTACGTTCACTTCATCTGCGCACAACTCATCCGGAGTTTCGTTCACAGGCTGCAGCAAAACCGGAGCTTGTTCGGCTGAAACCTCTGCGGGAACGAAATGGTATGCAGTGGTCTCAAATGTTGGTTTCCCATCTAAAAGAGTCTTTCTGCAAGATGAGGCCGATTCATACACGACATCGAAGAGAACGCGCTCGCCCGGAACCATCATCCTGATCTCATCCCGGTCGATTTCTTCGCCGTTTGCCCGAGCGAGGGCAAGCGCGAGGATTTTTCGCGTCCTGACCGCATAGAGATCGCGGATGTATTCGCGCAGACTTTCGCGTTCCTTTAGATGGCTTTGTGCGCCCTCGCCGAACGGATCTTCGTGCGCCGCGGCTTGCTTGTACAATGCGAGAATATCTGCATGGATCTCTTCATACAGCGTCGCCGGGATTTCTGCCAGAGAGCCGAGATTCCTCTCGTCTATCAGATAGCCGTGAAGATCGGAGGTACTGATACGGCTCATCTAGGTGCCTCCCGACAGTTCGGCAATGCCTCTGCAGCAGAGAAAAACCCCCAATGCCTCAGGAACGATGTTTCGGCCCGCGGTCAGTGTATAGGTATTCCCAAGGATCGGCATGGAGAGATTGAAGGCACAGTCAACGGAGACGTTTCGCTCGCCAAACACCACCGCATCGATTAAAGGATCGAACGCGTCCAGCTGATCGATGGGGATCGGGACCACGCGCATGCCGGATCCTCCGTGCAGAGATCCCGGGTGACGGATCAGACGCTTCACGTCGGTCGTTACCGGTTCATCCGCCTGGGCCGCACGGGAGAGAATCCCGGCCTGGAACGGTTCGTTTTCCGAGTTGGCGATTGCCCGCACCACTTTGTTTGCAAGAAGCTTTTCCGGGTTCGATCTGAGCAGATTTTGGGTCTGGCTGATATTTTTGATAAATCCTGCCGCAAACATTTCCGATATCCCTGAAAGACCCGATAGATACGAAAGCGCATCTTCATACGGCAGTCCCGCGATCCGGGTGAGCTCATCCTCCAGAGCATCGTGATAGCGAAGTTTCCAGCCCGTTTTTTCCGGGGGGGCCATCATGCTGTCGAATGAAAGGCCGGTGCCCGAGACATAATTCACCAGCTCGCGCCGTTCGGCAGTATCCCATCCCCGAACGGAAAGAAGCGGGAGATGGACATGATATCCCCTCCCGCCGGAAAAATTGATCCGAAGATCCCGTTTTGCAAATCCCAGTTCGCCAGTAAGCATTTCGATGAGTTTGAAAAGTTCCTCTTTGACCCGGGCAAGCATGATATCATACGGGCCGCGAACGATGTGATCTGCATCTAAATCGAAGATGACATCGGCCCCGCGCCACTCTTTATCCGCCATCTGGGCTGCTCCCGGGTGCGTATAATATGCGGTCGAGTAATACACATGGGCCGGAACCATGCTTTTCAGATAAGAGGTCAGCTCTTCCGGAGATGTGAACGAGATATGACGCCGCATCCCGGAACGCTGGTTTTCCGTAAAGAAAAGAAACCCCCACTCCCGTTCGGTAAGGGATTCGGGTGTATATCCCGCACCAGCTCCCGGGATAGCCCCATTGTAGTAGGCAAAAAAGCGCTGCCTAAGAAATTCGAGCGTGGCAGGTTTCATAAATTCTTAATCATATATGGACCTATACGCTGATATCCCTGTCTATGATAGTAGGGTCTGACCCCAATGCCGCTCATTACCGCCACCGAGGAATATCCGGCATCCCGCGCAGTTTCTTCGGCACGCAGCAATAACTGCTGGCCGTAAGATCTGTGCTGACGCTTTTCGCCCGATCCATGCTTGCCGAGGGGGACTATTTCGCCGTACACGTGAAGTTCCCGAACCAGTGCCGCGCCGTCAAGTTCCGGTCTGAACACGGTTCCGGGAAACCGCAGACGGACAAAACCGATCAATGATTCTCCGGCGGTAGTCGAAAGGAAATGCTCTGTCCCTCCGCAGCAGGGATAGACCAGGGTCTTCTCCTCATCCATGGCAGAGCTTGGCCGGCGGCCGATCTCCCGGCACCGTATACACTGGCAGCTCCCTCCCTGCTCTTTGAGTCTTTCAGCAGCCATCTGACGGATGTGCCCGTGAATCGAACCGGAGACGATGAGTTTTGCTGGAATATCCCGCTGGATACGCTGGAGTCTGACATACGGCGGAAGCCTGCTTTTTGCGTAGGCGAGCAGGTCGACGAGTTCATCTTCATCGTAAGTGACATACTCGCCTTTTATCCAGAGCTCTTCAAGTTCTGCGCCGGGAGTGACTAACGTCGGATAGATTTTCAGAAAGTCCGTACAGAATCTTGGGTCGGTGAAAAGGGTGTCGAACATCTGCCGGTCACGCGGAATCGTGCTTCCGTACAGATTCGGCATAACATGAAAACCCACTTTAATGCCGGCGTCCCGAAGGAGCGTGTTTGCCAAAACGCTGTCTGCAACTGTGTGCCCGCGTTTGTTTAACTGCAGGAGTTCATCGTCAGTGTGCTGGAACCCGAGTTCGACCTTGGTCACGCCAAGGCCAAGCATCTTATTGATATGTTCTTCTCGACACCAGTCGGGACGGGTCTCGAATGTTGTCGCGATACAGCGGACGTCGGCTTTTTCGTTTTCGAGCATCAGCTCCTCCACCGATTTTGCCGTGGATTTTTTTCCGGAGAACTCATTCATTGCCCGCAGGCATTCGGAGACGAACCATTCATGATACGCAGAATCACGGGCGGTCATTGTACCCCCCATTACGATCAGCTCGGCTTTATCAACATGGTGTCCGAGAAGTTTGAACTGGCCAAGCCTCGCGGTCACTTGCCGGTACGGATCATACTCGTGCTGCCGTGCACGCAGAGCCGCCGGCTCTTCTCCGGTATAACTCTGCGGAGAGTTGAAGATATGATCCGGACCTCCGGGACACGGCAGACATTTTCCATGCGGACATGCACATGGGGACGTCATCACCGCGACCGGAGCGACGCCTGAGAGTGTTCTTGTTGGTTTGACCATGAGAACACGGCGAAGGGCTTCGTACTCCTCGGGTTGTGCAGCGGCGAGAATCGCGGAGTTCTTCGGCATCACATCGAGGGAATACTTCCGGCACACGGCAAGTTTGATGCGCTGAATATCCGGATTCGGATCGGAAAAAATGAGTGAGATAAGCTCACGATAAATGGTGTGCTCTTCCATTTGCAATAAGATCAGTGTTCTGCAACAATACTCTGGCTTGATTCCTGAGTAAACGGAGTCTGGGCGGTCTGAGTTGCGTGCATCTCCGACACGATCTCATTACCCAGTGTAAGAAGAGCGACGCGATGCAGATTCTTATTTTTATGAATGTGGATCGGCGAGATCTGCAATGCATCGTATTCGGCAGTTTGAACGGTTTTTCCAGAGATGGATTCATAATATTTCTTGATCTGGACCATCAACATGTGTAAATGTAGTAACTCTTCTTTCTGCATTATTTGGTAACACCTCTTATCAAAAAATCTTCCTTAATCTTTTCTATCATCTCGACACATATAGGTTACTCGTCATATTTATATCTGAGTTGCTGACGACCCGTGTTTTCCCGGGAAGACAGTGTGAGATGGGCGAAATTTGGGCCCGGATTTCAATTATGGTTCTGGAAATATCCGGAATTTCCGGCGCGACGCTTTGTTCAAAAGCCCGATTTCAGACAAGCTTATATGTAAGGACAGTCTAGGTGATGACAATTATGAATAATCTGCAGGCAAGGATTGCGGGAGGTTTGTTCGGGTGTGCGGTCGGCGATGCTCTCGGAGCATCATTCGAATGATCAGGCTGGGATGAGATAAGAGAGATTCGCATGTCCGGCGGCGGGCAGTTCAATCTGAAAATCGGAGAAGGCACCGACGACACGCTGATGATGCTGGCTTTGGCAGAGACGTACTGTGAGACTGGATATTTCGACTGGACGGTTTTTCTGCAGAAGGTCATCCTTACACTCCGCGAAGATGATACTACGTTCGGCAGAACAACCAAAACAATGACATCGCTTCTTGAACAGGGCTGTTCTCCGGAGGCGGCCGTATCTGCACTCCACGCCGTATGCGGGAGCAGGACGAACGGCAGTGTAATGCGGACGATTACAGTCGGCTTGGTGATGACAAATGATGTTGAAGATACAGCGAGAAAGGTATCGGCCTATACGCATTATGATATAACGGCCGGAGACTGCTGTGCGGTAATATCCAAAGCCGCAGCAGGATTGACTGCGGGAAAATCGAAAGCCGAGATCTTTTCGGAGATTGCGGCGACGTATCTTTCAGGAGAACTCATTCCGTCGATCGACCCGATAGAAACGACCAGATGCGCCCTCGCCTGTTTTCGCGACGGATGCGGATACACGGACGTGATTCACCGTGCCTGTGTTTTAGGAGGGGACACGGACACGATCGCCTGCATTGCCGGAGGACTCGCCGGGATTTATTATGGGGTTCCAAAAAACCTGACAGATGCGCTTCTTTTGAAAGAAAGGATCAGTACCGTTGCCCTGAAGCTGACTGAAAGAGTCGAAGAGCAGTGCTGATGTTGAAATCAGCTGGTATTTACGTTGGAACCGGACGCATCTCGACGAGTTTCAGGTTCTTTGTTCCTTTCGGACACTCGGAGTAGGGACCGAGAACTTCCAGAACCACATATCTGCCCTTTTCGGTCAGCCCGTCCGGGTGACAGAATGCATATCCTTTACAAAACACGTCATCGCAGACGGGAGTATAGGTTATCCGGGTCCTGCGGGTCGCCTGACTCGTCGGGATGACTGCCGTGATGATCGTTTCCGCCACTTCCACGGCATTTGCCCCGCCTTCATGAACGGCGCAGTCATGCTTTGTTTTTCTGACCGAAACAACACGGTATCTCTTTCCCTCGCGAAGCTTAGCGTTATGACAGACCTTTGCCACTTTGCATGATTCGCACTCGGGTGCTTTTCCGGCATACACGAACTCGGCACCCTCATTGGCAAAAACCGAGCCGACGATTGTTATGATTGTTTCTTCCTTGTCCATACGTTACTCCTCATATAACCGGGCAACCAGACATTCTGCCTGCTCTCTGGTAATATCCTCATCAAAGATAGTGTAGCGTTCGGGGCGGATTTCTTTTGCCCGAAGAATAGCCTCGATTACGATTTCGTCAGGGAGTCCCAGCTCTTTCGGCGTTGTCGGAGCGCCGATCAGCCGAAGAGAGTCCCGGATTCTCTGCCAGTCTCCTTTATGCATGATCATACTGATGATCGTTCCAACCCCGCAGGCTTCTCCGTGAAGAACTTTTCCGGGAATCAGACGTTCGAGCATGTGGGCAAACTTATGCTCGCCCCCGGATGCTGGACGGGAACTTCCGGCGATACTCATCGCAACACCGGAGGCAAACAACGCCTTTACCACGATCCAGGCCGCATTTTCATCGAAGGCTTTGATCTTTTCTGCATTCTCCACCATCAGTTCCGCCGTGATCATCGAGAGCGTCATCGCATACTCGCGGACCTGCTCGCCTGTTTTGGTTTTTGAAAGATCCCAGTCGAGAACTGCGGTATAGTTGGCAACCATATCAGCATACCCGGCGGCCATCAGCCGATGCGGCGCTCCGGCAATAATTCCCGTGTCGGCGACGATGGCTAGAGGGGGATGGGCCGCTACGCTCAAGTTCCCGTCCGCGGTCATAATCGAGGCCCGCGAAGAGGCGATACCGTCGTGGGATGCGGCGGTTGGAACACTGATGAACTGGATGTCAAGATTGTAGGAGACGACCTTGGCCGTATCGATAACCCGCCCGCCGCCTACTGCGATGATCAAAACCGCACCGATGTTCTGAGCCAGCTCCTCGACCCTCGCGATCTCCTCATAGGTGATCTCCCCGACAACAGCAGTTGTAACCTGCCGGTCTTCCAAAAGCCGGAGAACCTCGAGGCCCACTGTCTTCAGGGTCGTGTTTCCCGAAAGAAGAAGTAAAGGACCGGTGATTCCCAGATCGGTGATGACGTTTGGAAGCTGAAGCAAAGCATCGTGACCGGCGATCACATCCCTCGGCATCTGAATCCACCGGGATTTGTCAAAGGTTTTATCCTTGAGTATCCTATTATTCTTAGCTTCCATGGTCGTGATCCTATATGTTAAATGAATTATATGCGTGGATAGTCGAACTGGAGGGCTCAACTTATACAGTCATCCAGACGATATTGTATGCTTTATTAGTCCTCTTGGGACTGTATATACTTTACCGCTGTCTGAAAAAGGCAAATATTGCAATCGATACACCTTTGATCCTCACTGGTCTGACATATATCATTCTTGGAGGACTGCTTCGCGTAGTCGAGGATACAGGCATGGTCCCCGAACCCTGGTGGATTCTGTTTGTGACCCCGCAGGTCTATTTCCTCACCATGTTCTTTGCCATGGCGATGCTGTTTATCTCCTACCTGTTGCAGAAGAACAAGAAAGTCGTGTCGTATACGACGCCATTTATGCTCGGCGGAGTTATCTCCTCCCTCATCGTCGCAGGATTTCTGGTCTGGTTCGGGTTTACCCAGGCGACCGATGTGGATGTGGGTGCGGGAATTCTGGTCGTTCTGATAGCAGCGGCGGCGGCCGCGGCTCTATGGGCGGTTCTCAGGTATCTGTTCCGCTGGGAGTATGTGAATCAGCCCCTGTATCTGGTTTTGATTGCCGGGCATATGCTGGATGCCTCTGCGACGAGTTATGCCCTCGCATTTAAGGGATACATCGAGCAGCATGTTCTTGGAAGCACGCTGATCGAGCTCACGGGAACGCCGTATGTGATGTTCGCGCTGAAAATCGTTGTGCTGATTCCTGCCATATGGATCCTGGAAAAATTCCGAAAAGAGGAAGGGATGGAAAGCATCTGGCATCTGGTCCTGCTTGCAATGATCGTCGTGGGTCTTGCTCCCGGCCTTCGGGACGTTCTGCGCATGGTTCTTGGCATCTAGTCTTCCCCTCCGGATCGACATACCTTTTTTTTATTTTTCTCTGAAATACGATTTCGTCCCCGCACTACCCCACAATACTCATAATGCCCTGCAACAAATATAGACGGAATGAAAGCATGCATTATGTGTGGGGGAGAAGGGACTCGTCTTCGCCCGCTAACATTTGAGCGGCCGAAACCCTGTATCCCGATAGCCAACAAACCGTCGATCGTACATCTGGTTACGCACCTTGCCAACCTCGGTTTTACCGACATCGTTTTGACTATAGGATACTTAGGTGATGATATCCAGAACGCACTCGGCGACGGATCCCTCTACGGAGCAAATATCACCTACGTCTCCGAAGAAACAAAACTTGGGACCGCCGGCAGCGTAAAAAACGCCCAGAAGTATCTTGAAGATGCTCCATTCCTCGTGGTAGGCGGCGACCACATGACCGACCTCAACCTTCTGGAGTTTTACCGGGACCATATGAATTCCCCTGCAATCACTTCGATCGGTCTGATCAGTATCGAGGATCCGCGTGAGTTCGGCATTGCCGAGATCGATGCATCCCTTCGGATCCAGAGATTCAGAGAGAAACCGGCACCAGGAGAGATCTTCTCAAACCTTGCAAGCACGGGCATCTATGTCTGCGACCCGAAGATCTTCGAGTTCATTCCGGAAAACACCAAATTCGACTTCGCCAAAGACCTCTTCCCGCTTCTGATGGAAAAAGGATATCAGCTCAACGGCTGGCTGGCACGCGGAAACTGGACTGATGTCGGCAACCCGGCGATGTTGCGTGCCGCTGAGAAATGGATCCTGCAGGAAAAGACCGTGACGAGCGTTTCCGGGACCCTCAATATTAAGGATGCGCATATCACCGGACCCGTGACACTTGGAGACGGAGTGACGCTTGGCTCGGGATCAAGAATCGTCGGTCCGGTAATCGTCGGAAACGGAGTCCTGATCGGAGAAAACGTCATCATCGGTCCTTACACCAGCATCGGAGACAACTGCGTTATCAAAAACAATGCAAAAATATTCTCATCCTCGATCTACAACGGGGTCGTCGTCGGATCCAACACCACGATCTCGGGCAGCATCATCGACGTCAATACGAATCTGGGAGATAACTGCTCCATCGAACACAACACCGTGGTCGGCCCGCGTTCGATCCTGCAGAACAATGTCACCATCCACTCCGGAACCAGACTCTGGCCGGAGGTCATTGTCAAGGAAGGAGCGATCGTAAAGGTCCATCTTCTGAACCCCAAGTTCGACTCGCGTTTTGAAGGATCGTAAAAAGAGATTTGAGAATTTCTAACAACCTTTTTTTGACAGAAAGTACTTTCTTTTCGTACGTTGAGTAGTATGTATGGGGACTTTCAGCAGCTTTGGTCTCAACCAGGCATATCACGAACGTTATGAAAAACTTGGCGACCGTCTCTCCGACGTTGGTAAAACACTTGATTGGGATGTGTTTCGCCCTCTTCTTGAATCCATTTTCGCCCTCTTCTTGAATCCATGTATGCAAATAAATCCGGCAAGGGCGGTCATCCCAATGTCGATGTCATACTTAT
Source organism: Methanocorpusculum sp. MCE (assembly GCA_003315675.1). Classification (GTDB taxonomy): domain Archaea; phylum Halobacteriota; class Methanomicrobia; order Methanomicrobiales; family Methanocorpusculaceae; genus Methanocorpusculum. The sequence goes on along the minus strand of NIZU01000091.1, from coordinate 989 downwards.
GTTCAAGATTCAGCTTCTGGAAGTCTGGTATAATCTGTCTGATCTCGCCGTTGAACGTGAAATTTATGATCGTCTTTCTTTTTGGCATGGTAAGTGAGGGCGTTAGCCCGAAACGGTGAGCAAGATTCGATCTTGCGAACTCTTGGGTGTCCTGACAAAATACCCGACAATTCAACGATCTGGTTATTTCGGGAGCGCATGTCCGAATCAGGCGTTGATACAGTGGTCTGGCAGGAGTTTCAGAGACAACTTGACCTGAAAGGTCTGAAAATTGAACAAGGTATGATTCAGGATGCAACGTTTGTGTATGCTGAACCCGGTCATTGTAAGAAAGACACGCCGCGAGGAGATCAGGCAAAAACACGACGGGATAAAGATGGAAAAATCATGTCCAAGAACGGCAAAATGCACTATGGCTATAAACTTCATACCATCATGGATACGACGCACGATCTTATTCGACGCATTGAAACCACCACGGCAAATGTTCATGATAGTCAGGTGGACCTCTCAGAAAAAGGAGAAGTGGTCTATCGGGATCGGGGATATCAGGGAGCAAAATGCAAGGGATATAGTGCCACAATGAAAAGGGGAGCGAGAGGGCATCCCATTGGCATACGAGATAAACTGAGAAATCTGCGAATAAGTAGGAAGAGATCAAAGGGCGAGAGACCCTATGTAGTGATCAAAAATATCTTTCATGCAGGGTTGGTAAAGGTAACAACGCTGCAAAGAGTACGAGTGAAAAATATGCTGGCTGCATTTTGTTATAATATCTATCAGGTGAAAACGATTCAAAACAGAGTGTAAATTTAAAAAAAAAACGTCAAGGAATAATGGGTATTCTTCTTTTTTTGGGGGGGGTGAGGGGGTATGGATGTAGCCAATCTCCTATACATGACATCCCAGGAAAACATGGAAAAACGCCTCGAAGAACTCGAACGCGACTATGCCGACCTCATGGAACGGGTCCGCGACCTCGAACTCCA
>NIZU01000090.1 GCA_003315675.1 Methanocorpusculum sp. MCE | reverse complement strand
TGGAGTTCGAGGTCGCGGACCCGTTCCATGAGGTCGGCATAGTCGCGTTCGAGTTCTTCGAGGCGTTTTTCCATGTTTTCCTGGGATGTCATGTATAGGAGATTGGCTACATCCATACCCCCTCACCCCCCCCAAAAAAAGAAGAATACCCATTATTCCTTGACGTTTTTTTTTTAAATTTACACTCTGTTTTGAATCGTTTTCACCTGATAGATATTATAACAAAATGCAGCCAGCATATTTTTCACTCGTACTCTTTGCAGCGTTGTTACCTTTACCAACCCTGCATGAAAGATATTTTTGATCACTACATAGGGTCTCTCGCCCTTGGATCTCTTCCTACTTATTCGCAGATTTCTCAGTTTATCTCGTATGCCAATGGGATGCCCTCTCGCTCCCCTTTTCATTGTGGCACTATATCCCTTGCATTTTGCTCCCTGATATCCCCGATCCCGATAGACCACTTCTCCTTTTTCTGAGAGGTCCACCTGACTATCATGAACATTTGCCGTGGTGGTTTCAATGCGTCGAATAAGATCGTGCGTCGTATCCATGATGGTATGAAGTTTATAGCCATAGTGCATTTTGCCGTTCTTGGACATGATTTTTCCATCTTTATCCCGTCGTGTTTTTGCCTGATCTCCTCGCGGCGTGTCTTTCTTACAATGACCGGGTTCAGCATACACAAACGTTGCATCCTGAATCATACCTTGTTCAATTTTCAGACCTTTCAGGTCAAGTTGTCTCTGAAACTCCTGCCAGACCACTGTATCAACGCCTGATTCGGACATGCGCTCCCGAAATAACCAGATCGTTGAATTGTCGGGTATTTTGTCAGGACACCCAAGAGTTCGCAAGATCGAATCTTGCTCACCGTTTCGGGCTAACGCCCTCACTTACCATGCCAAAAAGAAAGACGATCATAAATTTCACGTTCAACGGCGAGATCAGACAGATTATACCAGACTTCCAGAAGCTGAATCTTGAACATAAGTATGACATCGACATTGGGATGACCACCCTTGCCGGATTTATTTGCATACATGGATTCAAGAAGAGGGCGAAACACATCCCAATCAAGTGTTTTACCAACGTCGGAGAGACGGTCGCCAAGTTTTTCATAACGTTCGTGATATGCCTGGTTGAGACCAAAGCTGCTGAAAGTCCCCATACATACTACTCAACGTACGAAAAGAAAGTACTTTCTGTCAAAAAAAAGGTTGTTAGAAATTCTCTTATTTTTATTCTTAATAGGTTGTGGGTGGGGGGATAAATACTTTCTATGGTATTGAATACCTTCTTTTGGTGTTGGGGTTTACTGAAGAATCTCGTCAAAAATCAGGAAAAACCGAAACTTCGCGTATTGGCGCTTTCGCAAGCTGCGTCTTTTGCGTTTCATGCCGGAAAGCTAATATATCTATGTGAGACTAATGAACATCATGTCAGAATCCCTGGCGTGAAATGTAGTGGTGTTATTCATGACCGAAATGGAAAAAAATGCAACCCGGTATAGAGTTGGAATTATCGGCGGAACCGGCAATATAGGTGAGGGTCTTGCCCGCCGTATCTGTATCAGCGGCAAATACGATGTCTCGCTTGGATCACGCGATCCGGCAAAAGCGGCAACTGCAGCCGACGGCGTGACCTGCTGCCTGGCCGAGCGTAAATGCGAGATCGGCGGAGCGTGCAGCGGAGGGTCGAATGCAAGCGTGTGCGATGCAGACATTATTATCCTCTCCGTCCCGTTCGATAATATCGAATCGACCATAGAAACCATCGGGAAATCCGTGTTCGAGAATAAGATCGTGGTTTCGCTGATCAATCCGATGCTCCGTTTCCCTAAAGAGAAGTACTGCCTGCCGGACCGGCCTGCAGAAGGTTCGGCCGCTCTAGCGATAAAAAAGATGCTTCCGGCATCGGCAAAACTCACGACCGCCTTCAACAATGTCGCCTCCGGCAAATGGATGGAGCTTGATGAGGAACTTGATTACTCCGTCTGTGTCTGCGGGGATGATGAGGAAGCAAAACGGATTGTTATGGATCTTGTCGAGAGCGTATCAAAACTCGTTCCGCTGGATGCCGGCCCGCTTGCTTGTGCTGCGACCATCGAGAGCATCACTCCGCTCGTCATTACCCTTGCCATGAGAAACGGCCTGAAGGATGTCGGGGTGTACTTCCGGTAGAACAGCATCCTTTCAGCAGTGTGTTTCGTGTGTCGATCAACTTCCCTGCAGATATGTGCAGTATGATATCCTTATGACAGACCAGACTCAGAGAGACCGGAGGTTTGTGAAAACCGAACGGGCGATCCGTTCCGCTTTCATAGATCTCGTGGCGGAAAAAGGATTTGACGAACTTTCCGTCAAAGATATCGTCGATGCCGCCGATATCGGCAGGGGAACCTTTTATCTGCATTATAAGGACAAGTATGATCTTCTCGAGTCGTTCGAGATCGAGATCGGCACCAATCTCCGGGAAATCATCCGGGGAGAGGTGTTTCCGCTGACCGAGGGGCGCACGCTTACGAAAACGGTCGTGGCTCTCTTCACGTATTTCGAAGAGAACATCCTGATTATGCGGGCGCTTTTCGGAGAGAAAGGCTCCTGTTCGTTCCAGAGCAGACTCAAAGACCGTCTCTGGCATGATGTTTTTGCGGAAAAACTCGTGACGGTGGCTTTGCAGGATAGTTTTTCCGTCCCGCTCGATTATCTTCTGGCGTACATCAACGCATCCCATTTCAATGTGTTTCTGACCTGGATCCAGAAAGAGAAACCGGAACGGGAGCCCCCGGAGGAGATCGCCCGGATCATTTTAAAAATCAGTCTTCTTTCTCCTTACCGGATTAGATGATAGATCGGCACAAGCCCCGTTCTTTCAAAAGCACGGACGACTTCCGTCTCCGGCGAGTCTTTTCGGTAGAAAAGGTGCGATGCACAGGAACAGTCCGAGCAGCCGAAATCTGCCGTGCATACTCCACCGATGTTTTTTGCGAGAGTGCACTCCAGGCGCTCTTCGGTTTTTGCGCAGATAACTCCTGAAATGGTGATTTCATCCGCCGCCATCAGATAATCGATGTGCCATTTCGGTTTCCGGTATCGTTCCCGGAAAAACCGAATGTGCCGGGAGACTCTGGAGAGTCCGCCCGAACCAAGCGCCGAGCCGGCATACAGATACCAGCCTTTTTGGAATTCTGTTGGCCCCAGCGCCCCGATTTTGACCGTGCAGGGTTCGGCACATTCGAGGATAAGACAGTAAATGCCTTTATCCATATCGTACAACATCGTATTTCGACAGGAGAACATGGCGTTTTGCGTCGGTTACGACTGGCATCTCATGTCCGGGCCAAAGTGACTCCACCGGCAGTTCTGCGAGTCTGTTGATCGAGCTGACCAGCTGCGCATGGTTTCCCGTCGGCAGATCGTAGCGCCCGAACGACCCGTTTGAAAAGATCGTGTCGCCGGCGATTAAAGCTCCATCAGCTTCTCTAAAGAGGCAGATGCTCCCTTGTGTATGTCCCGGCGTGTGATACACTGTGAAGTCTCCGACCCTGTCCCCGTCTTTCAGGATTTCTGCCGGATAGTTCGGCGGCTGTTCTCCGAACTGATTTGCGAGGCTGAGTTTTGCATCGGATAAAAACGGCAGATCATACTCGCCGATCATGACCTTCGCATTACAGAACTCCGCGAGCCGAACCAGATTTACGATATGATCATAATGTCCGTGCGTCAGGACGATTGTGTCGATCTGTTCTCTGTATGGTTGTACTGCATCAACCGATACGGCTGCATCGACAAGGATGTTTCCTGCGATATAGGAGTTCGCTCTCCAGCAGATCCCTGAAAGCCAGATTACCGATTCACTCATACTCAGATATTTGAGCTACTCATGTTTAACTTTCTTTGTATAACCTATAATGCGAACGGAAACCAAATAGGTACTCACATATGCACTCCATCATCCAGAACTGCCTTCACGGGGATGTATCCGGCATCGTCGAGGCTGCAAAATCCGAGGGAATGACGCCGGAGGCCCTGTCCAGAAATATCATCGCGGGCCGGACCATTCTCCTGAAAAACGAGGCGCGTGAATATAAACCGTGCGTGATCGGCGAGGGGGCGACCGTCAAGATCAATGTAAATATCGGAACATCCGGCGTCACCTGCGATCCGGCAAAAGAGATGGTGAAAGCAGAGGCTGCGATCGATAACGGCGCCGACGCCATAATGGATTTGTCCACGGGAGGCGATCTTCCCGCGATGAGAAAAGAGATACTCAAACTCGCGATCCCCGTTGGGACCGTTCCAATCTACGAAGCGGTTCGCCGTGCAGGAAACGTCGTCGACTTAACGGCGGATATTCTGTTTTCCGTGATCCGCGATCAGGCAAAACAGGGCGTCGATTTCATGACGCTTCACTGCGGGGTCAATCTGGAGGTTGTGGATGCCCTGACTCTCGATCCCCGGGTGATGGGGGTCGTGTCACGCGGAGGATCGTTCCATACGGCAATGATGCTTTCAAGCGGCGAGGAGAACCCGCTCTATAAAGAATATGATTATCTTCTCGAGATTCTGGACGAATACGAAATCTCTCTCTCGCTTGGCGACGGTATGCGTCCGGGAGCCTATGTCGACTCAACCAAACTTGCCAAATCCCAGGAGTATCTGACGCTTGGAAAACTTGCCAGACGTGCCAAAGACAAAGGGATTCAGCGGATGATCGAGGGTCCTGGACACATTGACTACAACGAGATTCCCTACAATGTGAAAATGATCAAGGAGATCACGGATTATGCACCGCTGTATCTTTTAGGTCCGCTGGTTACGGATATCGCTCCGGGGTATGATCATATCACGGGCGCGATAGGGGGAGCTACTGCTGCCTGTGCCGGAGCTGATTTCCTGTGCATGGTCTCTCCGTCCGAGCATCTCGCTCTTCCCAATGTCGATGATATCATCGAAGGTACCCGGGTCTGCAAAGTCGCTGCCCATGTGGGTGACCTTTCCCGCCGCAGGGATGTCGAACTTCCCCGTCAGGCAAAGATGGCGGAGGCCCGTAAGAATCTCGACTGGCAGGCTCAGTATGATCTCTCCCTTTTCGGCGGACACGCCAAAGAGATTCATGACCGGGACGGGGACTGCGAAACCTGTTCGATGTGCGGGGACCTTTGTGCAATAAAGATCGTCGAAAAAGCTCTGCAGAAAAATATCTAAAAAATTTACACTACTTCTCCGGATGAAACGATGCCGGAGATACTTCCGCACTCTTCACGGAGCGGAGTATTTCTCCATCTGAGGGTCTTTTCCGTTCCGTCTTTACACAGGACGACACCTTCATACACATAATCATCCTCGCGGATATTTCCGGCGATGAGTTTCTGGAAGCCGTCCATTCTTCTCTGTCGGGCTTTCTCAGGGATTACAGTCACAAACCAGTTCTTTCCCATCAGTTCCGCTTCGGTGTAGCCGAGAATTTTCGTGCCGTATTTATTGAGCATCTCGACGTTTCCCTCGCGGTTCACCGCAACAAGCAGAACACCTGCCACATCCAGATAGCTTCTTGTTCGGTCGCGTTCCCGCTGGAGTTTTTCCTGAACAAGGCATCTGGATGCAACCGTGCTGATCTGGAATGCCGTGGATAAGAGAAGTGTTCTCCTCACGGTGTCCGGCGCGAGTGCCGTCTTTGAACCGAGAATCACGCAGGCGACTGCCCTTCCTTCGAAAATGACCGGCATCAGTACAAGTGATTTTGCCTGATCCATCGGAGAAACGGTGTTTTCCGGCAGAAGTTTCATCCGGTGTTTGTCGAAGATGACCGGTTCTCCCTTTCTGATGATCCGGTGGATCATCGAGTTGGTTTGAATCGCGGGTGCGAACCTGCCGTTTCTCGATCTGAACATGGTGTAGTCATCGAAGATGCTCAGCTGATAGACTGCCACCGACTCGAAGCCGGAGATCTTTGGCAGCATATCGAGCAGGGGGTCCCACATCTCTTTGGTCGATGATACGCCTTCCAGGATGAAGGCAAGTTCTCTGCTCATCATCTGCCGCTGCCGGTCCGCATCCTCTTCGGTGATGTCGTTGACGATCGTCAGCAGATACTGCCGGTCGACCGAGAGGTTCATGGGAATGACCTGGGCCGAGATGTATCTGGTCTCTCCGTTGACCACGATCCGGTCTTCAGAAACCCTGACCTCTTTGCCGGTCAAAGCCACCGTGTCGTGGGCTTCCGTCAAACGGACCGATCCGATCTTTGCCAGGATCTCTGTTGAAGTCATCTGGGATAGTTCATTTCTCGGTATTTGGAGGAACTTTTCCGCAGATTTGTTGACGTAATAGTATTCCCGCGACTCCATGCCGATTACGGTAATGATCGCAGGAATGTTGTTCATTACGGCGTCCAGGAATCGTTTCCACCGTTTCGCTCCAAGCTCCGCATCTCTGCGGTCGGTCACGTCGCGAAGGGCGCCGTTGTATCCAAGGAAGATGGACTCCTCTTCTTCGAGAAGAACTGGTGATCCGGAAAATTCGCAGTAGATTTTTCTTCCGTCTTTGCAGATGAAGGGGAATTCGGACAGAGTGAACCCGTTTTCCCGCGAAATTGCCGAGGCAAGTTCCCAATTGAAACGGGCCGCTGCCCCTGCCGGCATGAACTCGGAAAGTTTGCGGCCGATGAGTTCCTCGGGCGAGTATCCGGTCACATAGGTAATCTGGGGGCTGATGTACTGGAGACCGAAGGTCTCATCCAGAGACCAGATGACGTCATGGATCGTTTCGACGAGACGCCGAAACATTGCTTCGCTTTGTTCGAGAGCATCTGCCGAGTTGACATTTTCGGTGATGTCGTCCCAGACGACCGTTACACCGGGTCTTCCGTCGGGGAGGACCATGGGATAGATCCGCTGATCCAGATAGCAGTTTGTTCCGTTTTTCAAAAGACGCATTTCACTTTTGACCATCTCGCCCTGCAGGGCAGCTCTGATCTGGTCGGTGAGTACATCGTTGCAGAATGTTTTGCAGGCACTGTCGTAAACATATTTCCCGACGATCTCCTCGCTGTCTGCGGAGAGGAATGATATTAATGACTCATTTGCCTGAATGACTTTGAGATCTGCGTCGATCAGGAGTACCATCTCGGATGAAAGGTTAAGCATCGCCGATACGGGGACCCGTTTCGATAAAAAAAACACCTTCGCTTTTCCGAATGTGCGCATCTCGACCCGTCCGGACACGAGCAGGTTATCCATATATCGTGCTATGGTGTTCCGGTTCAGGTGCGTGGCGTCGGCAATTTCCGTGACGGACATTCCGCGCGGGTTCTCTCGTAAAAGTGTGAGAATCTCGGAAAATTCGCCTGTCTGCTCTACCATTACTCTTTATTTGGCTCCGGAAATTATAATGCTTTGCACTGTGTCGAGCATTGATGCACAACATCAACGCCATGCATTTGGCGTTATGTTTAAATACAAGAATTACAAATAGTATTGTAGCAGCTTGTGAGAAGAGCACAAGCGGCAAACAGACCCGTGAACAAAATCAGTTCTGTAAAATGGGAAACAAGGATACACCACACACACCGGCCTTTTCCACAGAATATACACCTCACAAACACACCACACCACTACTGTTTTCGGGTCTGTTCCATACTAATACTCAGGTTAATGACACGTACCACTCTCTCTAAAAACCTCTCAAAATTTTGGTATGTTTTTCCCTTCTTTGCCGGAAGCGGAAAAACACTATGTTTACCTAATTATTCTTCACTTATTTTTCCCGTTCCTGTTGTTCGGTTACCCTGTTTGAAACTGGTTATCTCTTAAAAAAAGCAGTGGATATTTTTAGGGACAGGAGTAGGAGTCTACCATCTCTATCTCGCGGTTGTCCTCTTTTTCCCCCGGGATTGCAAGCGGATATTTTCCGGTCAGACATCCAAGACAGAGATCTTCCCTTGGAATACCGATCGCTTTAATGAGTCCATCCAGTGAGATATGGGCAAGACTGGTTGCATCGATCTCCCTCTCCACCTGGGACACCGATTTCATCGAGGCGATCAGTTCATCTCTTGTCGGAAAATCCGTTCCAAGATAACAGGGGGCGATGATCGGCGGGGATGCGATTCTTAGATGGAGTTCTTTTGCACCGAACTCGCGCACGAGAGACAGAATCTTTTTCGAGGTTGTCCCTCTCACGATACTGTCGTCGACTAAGACCACGGATTTGTCTTTGATATGGCCCCGGACCGGATTCAGTTTCATCCGGACCGCGATCTCGCGTTTTTCCTGGCTCGGCATAATAAACGTCCGGCCCGTGTACCGGTTTTTGATCAAGGCCTCGCGGAACGGAATTCCCGATTCGCGGGAGAATCCGGTCGCCGCTGCCGTTCCCGAATCCGGAACCGGCGAGATCAGATCCGCTTTTGCCGGAGCGTCCTTTGCAAGCAGCGCTCCGGTCTTTCTGCGCACATCGTAGACCGAAATACCGTCGATGACCGCATCGGCCCGTGCGAAGTAAACATACTCGAACATACAGTGCGCACAGGATTTTGCCTTCATCATCTTTCGGGAAAAAACTTCACCGCCCTGGAGTCTCACGCTCTCGCCTGGGCAGATGTCTCTGACGAACTCGGCACCGATCGCATCCAAAGCTACGCTTTCGGAGGCGAGAACATGGCCTCCCGTCTCGGTTTTTCCAAGGCACAGCGGTTTGATGCCGAGCGGGTCGCGGAATGCATACAGAATTCCGTCCAGCATAAAGATCACGACATATGATCCGCTGATCTTTCGCATACAGTAACTGATCGCTTCGTCAGGCGTGTGGTCGTGGATGATCTCGTTTGCGAGGATGGCTGCGATGACTTCGGTGTCAGACGTTGTGGAAAAAATGTGGCCGTGCCCTTCGTATTCGTATCTGAGTTCATCGGTATTGATCAGGTTACCGTTGTGGACGAGCGACAGCGAATGTCCCCTGAACATAAAATGGAACGGCTGGATGTTCTCAGGTTTCGATCCGCCGGTCGTTGGATATCTCACATGACCGATGCCTGTTTTCCCTCTCAGACCATCGAGGATCGGACCGCTAAACACCTCGGACACGAGGCCGTATCCTTTGTATTTATGCACGGTCTCACCATCATACGTGTAGATACCGGCGCTCTCCTGACCTCTGTGCTGGAGGGCATATAATGCCAGGTACAATGATCCCAATACATCCGTCGAATCGGTAATGCCAGTGATGCCGCACATGTTGTAATAATATTGGTTGTATTCAGATATAGGTTTAACAGACGAAGACCGCCGTCGCAACAACAGTCGTCCAGTTTCCGTCTCTGTCCGTCTCGGCAGCAATGCTGATATTGCTGGTTTTCAGAATATTGCCGCCATGTTTCTGCATAATGGTATCCAGCATCGTTCGTGCAAGCTCTTCGGCATATGCTCCGCACTCTTTTTCCGAGAGTCCCACGCAGTGATGCTCCGAAAGATATCCATGCTGCTTGTCATGAATTTGCGGGACGGCAAGGCCTATTGCTGCCGATATTTTCTGATTTGGATTATTTGATGCGTTTTTCGCCATCACGCAGTACACGATCTCCCCCGTTCTTAAGGCAGCGAGTCCCTCATCGCGCGAGATGATTTCTGCATCCGGCGGCATAATGGAAGATACGCAGACCAGATTGAAAGGGGCGATTCCTGCGTTTCTGAGAGCCATCTCGAACGAAACAAGCTGATCTTTATGCACACCTTTGCCTCGGGTAAAAAATACTTTTGTGGGAACTACCATCGTAGTTAACTGGTCTTGCTAACTAGCTCTTAAGAGTTGTGTTCAGAGACCCTGTCTTGAATGAACTGGATTAAAATACGGGGATGTCCAATTAATTCATAAGTACGAATAGATCAGTTGGGGTACACCGTACCTTATCCGGCTTTTTGAACCATTCACTAGTAAATCGAGGGATTAATTGATGGCGGATTCAGTAGTTGACAGTATTTTAGCGGCGAGATATTATCGCACCGGTGAGGCATCGTTTGAAGATGTCTGTAGACGAGTTGCAGATGCATTAGGTGAAACACTGGAAGAGAAGACGGAATACTTTGACGCAATGATGTCGTTGTCGTTCCTGCCTAACTCACCCACACTGATGAATGCAGGAACACCGCTTGGGCAGCTCTCCGCCTGTTTCACGCTCCCGGTGAATGATTCCCTCCCGGAAATTTTCGATGCGATCCGTTGGGGCGCGATCATTCATCAGTCGGGAGGAGGAACGGGCTATAACTTTTCCCACCTGCGCCCCGAGGGATCCCCGGTCCGTTCAACGGACGGCGTAGCATCCGGTCCGGTCTCCTTTATGCGGGTGTTCAACGCAGCAACCGATGTGATTAAACAGGGCGGCAGAAGACGCGGGGCAAATATGGGTATCCTGAACGTCTGGCACCCTGACATCATGAAGTTCATCAAAAGCAAAGCCAAGGAGGGCGACTTCAGTAACTTCAATATCTCCGTGATGGTTTCGGACGCCTTCATGGAGCATGTGGCAAAAGGCGAGATGGACAAGGTCTGGGTAACCAGTACCGAAGGTGTCGGAATTACCGTTGGGGAAATCTGGGAAGGCATCATCGCAGGTGTCTGGAAGAACGGCGAGCCCGGAATTCTTTTCTACGATACGATCAACAGGAAAAACCCGACTCCCAATCTCGGCGAGATTGACACCACCAATCCCTGCGGCGAACAGCCTCTCCTGCCGTTCGAGTCCTGTGTTCTTGGAAGTATCAATCTGGCGAAATTCATCAGGGCCGATGGCTTGAACTATGAAGCTCTTGATAAAATGACCCGGATGGGTATCCGGTTCCTTGATGCAGTCATCACGAAAAACGTCTTCCCGATCCCGGAGATCCGCGAAGCCACGAACCGTACGCGAAAGGTCGGTCTTGGTCTGATGGGCGTGCACGATGCGATGCTCATGCTCCGGATCCCCTATGATTCGGAAGCCGGCAGAAACTTCTGCATCGAAGTGATGGAACGGGTCAACAATGTTGCCGTCGAAGAGTCCATCGTTCTTGGGAAAGAAAAGGGAACCTTCCCTGCGTATGAAGGAAGTGTCTGGGACAAGCAGGGCATCATTATGCGAAATGCTGCCTTGACGACGATCGCCCCAACCGGAACGATCTCGCTTCTTGCCGGCTGTTCGTCCGGTATCGAGCCGGTGTTCTCGTTTGCCTACACCCGAAGGAACACGGTCGGCAAAACATTCGTGATTGTTCATCCATACTTTGAATCGGAACTCAGACGTGTCCTCACGTCAATGGGTCTTACGGGCGCAGAAGCGGAAGCAAAACGCGACGAGGTCATCAACCATGTGCATGAAACCGGCTCGGTTCAGGATGTCGAGTGGCTGCCCGATACGTTCAAAGCCGTCTTCAAGACTGCTCTGGATATCGGATGGAAGGATCATGTATTAATGCAGGCGGCATTCCAGAAACATGTTCACGCCTCGATCTCGAAGACGATCAACATGCCCGTCTCCGCTACCAAAGAGGATGTTGAACAGGCGGTCCTTCTTGCATGGAAGGAGGGCATCAAAGGGATGACTCTCTACCGCACCGGATCAAGAGAGGATGTCGTTCTCGCTCTCGAGAAGCAGGAAACGGCAAAGCCTGCCGATACCCCGGAGAAGCCGGCCCCCGGCATCGTCCCGCAGTTACATTTCACCCGTCCGCGGGAGCTGGTTGGAAGAACCTTCCTTGCACAATCCGGCTGCTGCCGTCTGTATATCACGGTGAACACGATGAACGGAAAACCAATGGAGGTGTTCATCAGAACAGTTGGAGCCGGGTGTGAAGCAAGCAGCAATGCACTTGGCAGAAGTATCAGCACAGGTTTACAGAATGGTGTTCCGTATGAGAAGTTCGTGAAACAGTTTGCCAAAGTGAACTGTGTCTCGGCAATCAAGAACAAAAACTCAGAAGGTCTTTCCTGTGCAGATGTCGTGGGAAAATGCATCGAACTTGCGGCAACCAATCAGGCGATCGCGACGCTGGACAACTGGTCGCTGACTCTGGTTACTCCCGGAGAAAAGAAGAACCCGCCCTGTCCCGAGTGCGGGGAGCCTCTGGATTTCGGCGAGGGCTGTAATCAGGGGATCTGCAAGCACTGCGGATGGAGCGGCTGCAGCTGAGCCTCCCCATCACTTTTTTAAACTTTTTCAATATCTACTGTTTTTGAAAAGAGTTGTATGATTGCGGGTGAGTTTAGTGGGTCGTGTATCCGATCCGGCTACAACCCTGTTCTCTTAAAAAGTCCCAGACACCGTTTCTTATACTCATCCTCCGTGATGATTCCGTTCTCCCGCAGATACTTCAGCGCCTCGAGGGATTTATCGATCGCCTCATCATCCAGCCCCTCCCGCGGCTCCAGCGTCACCGGCGAAACGGGCCTCGCCGCCGGCGGTCTCTGGATATCCGGTCTCTTCGAGACATACACCTCCGAGTCATCATCCGCCGGCTGACTCTTTGGATCATCATTAAGATGTTTATATCGCCCTCCGCCGACCCGGGTCCTTCCTCCCGGCAGGATCATCGCATCCCCCTTCCCCTCATCATGCCACTGATCATCCGTCTTCCCAGAATCGGTTTCGAACACGATCACATCATTCAGCGGCACTTCGACCTTCTCCTCGATCTTTTCCTTCGGTTCTTCTTTCGCAGCAGTGGATTCGATCATCCGGGAAACCCAGGCAGCCTTAGCATCCTCTTTTTGTTTCTCCGTAATGACGCTTTTCTGCTCGAAGATATCCTCTCCCGACCCAGCATCTCCGGCTCCAGGTGCCGGCGTATCTTCGAATACATCATCCTCTTCCATGGCGGCCGGCCCTGCCGACTTCGGTCCCGTCTCTCGTAACAGATACTCCTCGGTAAGCAGATTGCGTTTCACGGCGATGTCCCAGGTTCCCCCGACTTTCCCGTTCATCATCTCGCGCAGCGTCAGAAGTGCAGCTCTGACCTCCTCTACGGAATTTTTCACGCTGTGGAAGATATATTTGTCATTATTCACCGTTTTCAGCGTCAGGGTCGGGGCGATCGCGGCCGGGAACCGGACGGAAGCGTCCATGAGATCAATATAATTCATCTCATAGATCCTATACACCGTTTCGCGTTCGGGATACCCCCAGAGCATGCGAAGACGTGTCAAAAGGATCGGGATCAGAAATTTATCTTTACTTCGTGCGTAAATAACATTCAAGACCTCCTCGGTCCTGGGAATATCATCCAGAATCTCGATCGGGAGATCGTACTGATACAATATTTCATGACGCACGGCAAAGTCCCTCAGATACTAGTATATCATTTGTATTTGAAAATAGTTAACGTTCCTGACTGATGAAAAAGATGATGAGGGAGTATTCTCCCGGGGCATATCTGCCTTTACATCATTCCCGGTGGCATGCCGCCCATGCCTCCGCCCATTGCGGCCATCTCTTCGGGGGATGGTCCAGCGGACTTTGCGGATGCGATGACATCATCGATTCTGAGAATCATGACCGCGGCTTCTGCTGCTGAGGAAATTGCCTGGGTCTTTACGCGGAGCGGCTCTACAACGCCTGCTTCCCACATATCAATTGCCTTTCCTTCAAAGACATCGAGACCGTAGGTCTTCTTACCTTTCTCGTGTGCTGCACGAAGCTCTACGAGCTTGTCGATCGGGTCGAGACCTGCGTTTTCTGCAAGGGTTCTCGGGATGATTTCCAGTGCGCCTGCGAATGCTTCGATTGCGAGCTGGATACGTCCGCCCTGGGTCGCTGCGTATTCGCGGAGTATGAGGGAGAGCTCAACTTCCGGTGCGCCTCCTCCGGCGACAACTTTCTTGTCTTCAACGACACAAGCAACGACACGGAGTGCATCTTCCAGAGCACGGCCGAGCTCGTCGACAACGTGGTCGGTTCCGCCTTTGATGATGATCGAGACTGCTTTGGGGTTCTTGCACTTCTCAACGAAGATCATCTCTTCGCCGCCTACTTTGCGCTCTTCAACGATGCCTGCAACACCAAGCTCGTCAGCAGAGATGGCGTCGATGGAGGAGATAAGCGCTCCGCCGGTTGCACGTGCAAGTTTTTCCATGTCGGATTTCTTTACACGGCGGGTTGCAAAGATACCTGCCTTGGAGAGGTAGTGCTGTGCAATGTCGTCGATACCTTTCTGACAGAAGAGAACGTTTGCGCCGGATGCTTTGATCATCTCGACGATGCCTTTGATCATGCGCTCTTCCTCATCGAGGAACATCTGGAGCTGATCCGGGGAGGTGATGGAGATCTCTGCGTCGACTTCGGTCTTCTTGTATTCGACTGCTGCGTTGAGCAGAAGGATTTTGGCGTTCTTGACGGATTTGGGCATGCCCGGGTGGACACGTTCTTTGTCGATGATCATGCCTTCGATGATCTCGGACTCGTCGATCGATCCGCCGACACGTTTCTCGACTTTGACGTTTTCGGTGTCAACAGTTCCGTCTACATCTGCAACGAGTGTGATTGCACGGACGATAAGGTCACAGAGTTTATCCTTGGAGGATTCTGCATTCTTACCGGTCATTGCGGTTGCGGCGATCTTGGAAAGGATCGCGGTGTCTTTTGCCTTCACGTCGATTGAAATGGTCTGGAGAAGTTCCTGAGCTTTCTCGGCTGCCTGTCTGTATCCAAGGGTGATAACGGTCGGGTGGATGTCCATCTCGAGAAGCTCTTCAGCTTTCTTTAAGAGTTCGCCTGCAATGATGACTGCGGTGGTGGTTCCGTCTCCGACTTCGTCATCCTGGGTCTTGGCGATCTCGACCATCATCTTTGCTGCCGGGTGTTCAATGTCCATCTCTTTGAGGATGGTCACACCGTCATTGGTGATAACGACATCTCCGATGGTGTCGACGAGCATCTTGTCCATTCCTTTCGGACCAAGGGTGGATCTGACGGCACCTGCTACGGCTTTTGCCGCTGCGATGTTCATGCTCTGTGCATCCCGTCCGCGAGTACGGTTTCCTCCTTCTTTGAGGATTAAGATTGGCTGTCCGCCAAGTTGTGCTGACATAGTATAATCACCTATACCCTGTTTCAACAGAGTAATGTATGGAATATGTTGTTTAGTAGTTCTATATAAACATGATTATTTTTGACGATCATCGGCGATGTTTCCGCGGAGTATCCCCAAGACGTAATGGAGGATACCCGATACGCGCCGAAGAAAAAAAGAGCTTTGGGGGTTTGTGATACTGATCTCCGGACAGATGTCTTTTGTTCTCTTACTCATGGGGAGTCCTGCCTTAAGCCAAAACATGTGATGTGTTTCCATTATGCCGATGTTGCAAGATCTTCAGAGCAGACTCATTGCAGAGGGGAACCGGGACGAAGCTGGCGGCATTCGGTGGCAGATTTTTGAATGATGGTCTGCCCATATGTCTGTGGGCGGTGAAAAAACTCAACTCCAGATTGTAAAATGATCTGATATGTTTGCAGCTGATCACATCAGAATCTCACCAGAAGATACAAGGACACCGGCATCAGTATCATAAAACTGATAGGTGAGATATTCACCTGCCGCAACGGCGAAATCTGGTGAGGAGACCGAGATACGATCTCCAACCATCACTGTAGTTTCTCTGGTACTGGTCATATTTGTTGCATAGAAAACCCATCTCTTCTGTACATTATCCCTGACTCCCATAACGAGTTTCATTCTTTTCAGAGGAAATGCATCGCCGGCAACATTTTCAAATATGAGGTCGGTTCCGTTGTATTCGACAACCACCATTTCTGCAGATACGGGCGTATTATCCACCGAAGCCAGACCGGAGACAGATGAGGCTACAACAGAAACGATAACAAGCACCACCACCAACATCAGCATAATGCCGACGACTTCGGAAACGCCAACGTCTTTCTTCATCGGGCGCCCACCTTTCCAGAAATAGTATTGAGTGTCACGGTTGTCGTATTGACAGCAGTGAACCGAATCGTTCCATTATTTGTAATCGTATCATTAGGACCGAGATTCATCGTTTCGGTCTGTTTTGTGGCAGATATTCCCAGCATGGCATTTGATGAACCGCTCAGAAAATCAGCATCCGGATCTGCATACAAAGTTATGATCGTCATCTCCACTGTATTGTATCCAATCTTGATCGAATCGCTCATTGACGATGTCCAGTTGTTTACATGGTTCGTGGAAAATGTATCTCCCTCCTCTTTTGTATAAATCGACAGCAGAGCTGGAATTTCTTTTTTATCTTTTGTGACCCAGACAAGCCCTTTTTCATATTTATATCCTTGAAGATCCCACGTTGAAAACGATGGGACATATGTCACATTCACCGTGGAAAGATCTCTATTATTTGAGCCAATAACAAGCTCGCCAAGAGAGATGTCTTGAATACGCAGCGTTCCGCTTGATTTCGATGGAGACAACAATATATCCCCGCCTCCAAGGGAAAACGTTTCGGAATATTCAGCTTTTTTTTCTAAACTATATACAGAATCCACATCCGAGCTAAACCGCATGAATGCCTCCTCAATCTCTTCTACATGCAGAATTTCGGCATTTTGCTTCATCTCCGGGACATATGTGGCTGAACAAACAGCAACTACCGTGACGAGCACTGCTAATATCAGAACTGCGGATACAACTACTGACACACCATCATCTTTCTTCATTTTATCACTCCAGAATAGATCACTGATTTTTTCGTTGTCAGGAGGACCTCATCCCCTGAGGATAGCCCTAGAGCATTTACTTTCAGACATCCGCCCAGATCAAATGAAGATGCTGTATTCCCATTGATATCGGTCAAAGAGATAAACGTCACCGTTCGTTTCAACGTTCGATTGTAAACGATTACTGATAACTCATTTTGAGCTATCTGATCCCCTCCCTTATAACAGAGATATACTGTATCCCCTGACGTATTCATCGCCACGTTGATAATGTCATCCCGTTCACCCGGCATCACCCCGAAGAGTGATACGGCAAATACCGATACCAATACAAGAGCTATTACCAGAAGCAACATCTCACCTACAACACTCGTAACTCCATCGTCTTTTTTCATTTTTCCTCCTAAATCAGATACACAAAGGTTACAATCGTCATGATCAACATCACAATCGAATGTTTCAAACCGGCAAGAATCGTATTCGAAGACAACTGACCTGCCATGATTCCGGAGAAAAAGGCGAGGATAATGCCAATGTGGAACATGTCGAGTTTGTTTGCCGTAAGATTGAATGAGATATTTAATGAGGTAATACTCGAAATGAACGCGACATTCATCTCATAGGCAGCGAACAGATAGATCCCGAATGAAAGGTAAATGACCGCGAGGTACACAAACGAGACGTTCATCCGCTTGTTCTTCATTTTGAGATAATGTTCGAGGTCAGCGACTGCAATACTGAGGATCTCCCGGATATAATCCGTGACCTCGCTTGCTTTGACGAGAAGCGAGATCGCCCGTTTCACCGTCGTAAGGCCGATGCGTCCCTCCATCCGAACCAGCGCCCCGACAGGGATGAACCGTATTTGAGTTCTTCTGCCACAATCGAGATCTCGGTTGAGAGAACTCCGCTTTTGTGTCCTGCTATCATGCCGATAGCTCCCGGAAGAGTCATTCCTATGTCACGCATATCGGCAATTTCCCTAAGAAATTCCGGAAGCTGTTTTTCGATACGGGTGACATAGCGGTTTCGAAGTTCGTAGGCTGCCATCAGGGGAAAGATAGCTGCGATAATGAGAGAACTGAGCAGAATCTGCAGAGTAAAGACCGGAAAGATTTCGGTAAATATGCCGATATACCAGAGATACAGAATGATGAGCGGCAGAATTCCTCCAATTACGGCGGCTATGGAGTAATCCGAGATGAAAAATTTGAGCGGATGCCGGAAAATTTCCAGTATCTTCAATAGCCGTTTTCTTTTTTTGATTTGCCTGAGATATGTTTCATCATCCGGTTGATGCCCGGCGGCCAGAATCTCTTTGCTGTACTCGGTTTCGGTGATTTCTCTTCTTGTGATCTTGAGGTTATCGGGGGGGAGAATGATGTAGAGAATCACGATCAGAACTATTGCCCCAAGCGGGAGACCGATATACATAAGAGGCATGATGTTTCCAAGAGTGTTTTGACCAGTGAGATTCTGGGCAACAAGCATAATAATAATCGCAATCGGTCCGGCGAGGGACGCCGTTACATATACCTCTGCGATCATTTCCAAAAACTGCAGAAGCGAGTCCATCTCGTTTCGTGCGATTTCCCGGTATCCTTCCGACTTTGCGTTGAAAAAAAGTCGTGAGATTGCCTCCGCTCCGGTGAACAAGAAGGAGATCGTTTAAGAGTTCCCGAAAATTGTCGGAAGGTGTGATTTTTTTTGTCGCTTCGATTGCAGAAACGAGGTCCATGCCGAACAGCTCCACATCGCGGACGATCAGACCGCATTCTTTTGATACTTCGCCGTAGAGATCATCCGCTTCGAAAACACTTTTGAAGATATCATAGAGCGAGATTGTTGAAGACAATGCCTGCATATAGGTGATGGCATACGGCAGATCAATATCTATCTTGCTTTTTCGGCCCCCAGCTTCAAGATTCGGGTAGTAGATGAGAGCAGCAAAAATCCCAGCAGGTACAAGGACGAGAACAAGAATGAACTGGAGCCATTCAGGCATGAATGAAAGAGGGGGGATATCTATGTTGAAAAGATAGAGCAGGAGTCCAAGAACCGCGATGGAAATAAGGGAAAGAAGTGCCGCGAGTATCGACATCAGGAGATACGTTTTTGCCGGCTTTGCGATATGAGCTCCTTGCAGATTTCTGGCGAGATTATTCAGGTTCATTCTTTTTCACCCGCGTTCTGTAAGGATGAGATCCTGAATTGCAGACGCCACTTCAGAGGGAGTTGTTTTTCCGTTCAACCTGAGCTGATCTAGGGTATTTTTTCGGTTTATGAGCCGCTTTTCGAGTTCATCTTTGGACCACCCGTTCTGATAAGCGATGCTGTCGAACACCATCGACTCGTCAAAAACTTTGACGAATGAATCGGTTTTATGGTCCCAGACAAAAAGCGGTTTCCAAATGATTTTTTCGTCGCTGGTTGAGATTTCATGGAGCGATAAACAGCGTCTGAATCCTTTTCCCTCTCCGTAAAACAGACCCTGAACGACGATGAGGTCGAGAGCTCCGAACATGGCAACAGGCACATTGATGGGATCATTGGTCAATCGGTTGACCGTTTCGTTGACATTTCCGGCGTGAAGTGTTGAAAACGTTGTGTGACCGGTGTTCATGGCCTGAAAAAGTGCCTGGGCTTCCGCTCCTCTGACTTCTCCGACGATGATGTATTCCGGCCGCTGGCGAAGTGCGGCTCTGAGAAGTGAGAACATGTCGATGTTTCCGGAGGAGATCGACGCAGTGCTTTCACAGGTCCTCATGGGAAGCCAGTTGATGTGGGGGAGCTGGATCTCGCGTGTGTCTTCGATGGAGACGATTTTTGCGACATCGGGGATAAAGAACGAGGCTGCGTTCATTGTCGAGGTTTTGCCGCTTGCGGTCCCTCCGGCAATGATCATACTTTTTCTGTTTTCAACGGCGAGCCAGATGTATGCCATGAGTTCACTGCTGTACGTCCCTCCGGTGACCAGATCTGCGGGGGTCATGGGGTCTGCTTTGAATTTTCGGATGGTGAACGAGCTGCCTTTGGATGAGATGATGTCTGAGTAGGTGATCTGCGCACGCGAGCCGTCTGGAAGCGCTGCATCGACAAGCGGTGTTGTAAGAGATAGTTGTTTGCCTGCTTTCTGGGCAAGTTTCAGTATGAATTTGTTGAGTTCGGCATGTTCAAATATACAGAGAATTTCTAACAACCTTTTTTTGACAGAAAGTACTTTCTTTTCGTACGTTGAGTATTATGTATGGGGACTTTCAGCAGCTTTGGTCTCAACCAGGCATATCACGAACGTTATGAAAAACTTGGCGACCGTCTCTCCGACGTTGGTAAAACACTTGATTGGGATGTGTTTCGCCCTCTTCTTGAATCCATGTATGCAAATAAATCCGGCAAGGGCGGTCATCCCAATGTCGATGTCATACTTATGTTCAAGATTCAGCTTCTGGAAGT
>NIZU01000089.1 GCA_003315675.1 Methanocorpusculum sp. MCE | reverse complement strand
GGAGTTTCAGAGACAACTTGACCTGAAAGGTCTGAAAATTGAACAAGGTATGATTCAGGATGCAACGTTTGTGTATGCTGAACCCGGTCATTGTAAGAAAGTTTTGGCAGGGGAAAAGAAAGGGCTGTTCTTCGCTGAAATGGGATGAACGGCTTCCCTCCTTTTTCTGAAATGGTTTGGTATTGAACTCGTTGAGATGGTGGTGCAGATCTTCATTGAGATCAAATAATGAGAGATACTGCTGGTTGCGAAGTTTGGCCAGGATCTGCGTGGTGATATTGCCGACGACACCTTCAACCGATGCTTTGTCTTTGGGTGACCTTACGCGTGCAGGGAGGACGGCTGTACCATAGTGTTCTGCAAGTTCCAGATAGGTTTTATTGATGATCGTTTCATCTTTTCCATTTCTGATTACACCTGTTTTCAGATTGTCAGGTACAAGAATGCGTGATGCACCGCCAAAGTAGGTGTACGCATTGATGTGTGCGGTAATCCAGGCTTCCTGATCCATGGAAAGGAAAGCTTCCATATAGCTGTATCCGCTCCAGGGAAGTACGGCAACGAAGATATATGCTTTCGCGGGTTTTCCCGTTGTTCTCTCAACAACGGTGAGCGTTGTACCTGCCCAATCTACTTCCATGATATCCCCGCGTTTATGTTCAAGATGCATGGTGGCTTTGGTTTTTTGGAGGTAATCGCGGTAGAGTTTATTGAATTGCGTGGATCGATACGGGGTTTCACCGGATAGTCGGCATTGTTCACAGTATTCTAACCAGAGAAGGTTGAGTGTTACCCCACTTTTCGACAATTCCTGTTGAAGGTAGGGGTAATCCAGGGGTTTGCGTGGCGGAGTTAGATGGTTGGATATGTGAAGCATACGCGTTACTTCATCACAGGGAACATCTTTTATGGATGTCCAGTCTATTCCAGTTTCACCGGCGTGCTTTAGCGTACGCTTGACGGTAGATACTGAGCAGGAACAAGCATCTGCAATTTGCTGATGTTCCATTTTCAGATTCTTCAGTCGAAGAATTTCTTTCTGGTTTGTCATGGAATTTTTCCTTGGGCTTTTTCAGGGCCCAAGGTTAGATGGTGTGCAAAAAAGTATGAATATTTGCTACAAGATTTCTGAGAGGGAAGGGGTTCATGTTCGCGTTTTGCGCCGTTCATTATTGCGTTCTTCGAGGCTCACGTTAGCGTTTTACATGGCTCATTTAGAGCTGAATATTCAGTAAGTAAGTAAATACGGGAAGAAAATTGCTCATCAATCACTTTTTTTTATAAGTATAGTATATACTTTGTTTTGTACAGAAGAGAGAGAGAAATCGCATTTGTGTGTGTATGTACATACGTCTTTCCTTCCGTCCGGACGTAGTCGGGAGGGGGGTATCGTTTTTTTATTTTGTGTATCTAGGTACATGCATAGATACATACATAAAAGAGGTTGAGTCAAGGTCAGGTTCTGCCCAGCTCTTTTTCCAGGATCTTTTTGATGCAATATGTAGATAGTAATAGGACTTACGCGGTGTGATCTCAACCAAAAAAACAACTGAAGTCCTTTGAGATGTACTTCGATGTCGTGCCCAGTCTTAGTGTAGACACAAGAGAAAAAACCACCCGCACATCTCCGCGAAGCTTCGCGGTAAAATAATCTCATGTTTACGCACTTCGCCGAGCACTTCGCCGAGCACTTCGCCGAGCACTTCGCAAAGGCTTGAGATGATTATCCACCTCAAAAAATCCCATCCCACTCGCAAGGCAAAGCCTGCTCAGCTAAGGATGAGCCTATCGGCTCCTCCCGCCTTCGCCGAGGTCGGCCGCTTTCCCTCCAACCCGCCACTCAAAAAGAGGTGTGATTATGTGGAGTGACGTGCAATATACATACATTATGAAGCTTGGCACGGATATTGCAAAAAAACTCTCCGAGATAGTGGATACGGACATCAGGATCATGCACGTCTGCGGCACTCATGAAGCCGCCATCGCCAAATACGGGGTCAGATTCGTCCTTCCTCCCCAGATGAAGATCGTGATGGGACCCGGCTGCCCGGTCTGCATCACCCCCCAGGGAGAGATCGATGCCGCCTGCGAACTTGCCGAGCGGGGCTGCATTGTCTGCACCTACGGAGACCTCCTCCGCGTCCCAGGATCCAAAACCTCCCTCGAACACGTCAACGGCGATGTCAGGATCGTCCAGGGAATAACCAAGGCAGTCGAGATCGCACACCAGAACCCGGACAAGGAAGTTGTTTTTATCTCAGTCGGTTTCGAGACCACCGTTCCGACCGTCGCTGCGACCCTCATCACCAATCCCCCCGAAAACTTCAGCATCCTCGTCTCCCACCGGCTTGTCCCGCCCGCAATGAAATGGCTCATGGAACAGGGCGAAGCCGACCTCCACGGATTCATCCTCCCGGGACACGTATGCGCCGTCATGGGATACCATGAATATGACCAGTTCAAAGTCCCTCAGGTGGTCGCCGGATTCGAACCCGAAGACATCCTCCTTGCCCTTCTCATGCTCGCCGAACAGATCAAAAACGGCGAAGCCAAAGTCGAAAACGCCTATCCCCGCGTCGTGACCTACGAAGGAAACGTCAAAGCCCAGAACCTTATGAAGGACGTGTTCACTCCCTCCGATGTCGAGTGGCGCGGATTTCCGGTCATCCCCGAATCGGGTCTCGCCCTCAAACCCGAATTCGAAGCCTTCGATGCCCAGAAAAAGTTCGACCTCGTGTATGAAAAGATCACCAAAAAGGACGGCTGCATCTGTGACCGGGTCCTTCGAGGTCTCGCCGATCCGTCAGACTGCAAACTCTTCGGCAAAGCCTGCACCCCGAGGGTGCCTGTAGGTCCCTGCATGGTCTCCCACGAAGGAGCATGCCGGATCTGGTATCAGTATGAGCAGAAAAGATAACCAATCCCGGGCATGAAAACCTACACCAACATCATCTTCGATCTGGACGGAACGCTCACCGACCCGGCGCTCGGCATAACCAACTCCGTCATGTATGCGCTGGAAAAATACGGGATCCCCGTGCCTGACAGGAGCGAGCTGCTGAAGTTTATCGGGCCGCCCCTCATTGAATCATTTCAGGAGTTCTACGGTCTTTCCCGAGATGAAGCGAAGATCGCCGTCGAGTATTACCGCGAATACTATCTGGCAAAAGGCATGTTTGAAAACAGCGTCTTTTCAGGGATCGAAGACCTGCTGATATCCCTCAAAGAAAACGGCAAAAACCTGATGGTGGCGACATCAAAGGTCGAGCAGTTTGCAGATACCGTCTTGGAACACTTCGGGATCGCGAAATATTTTACCTGTATTGCCGGCAGCGATCTGGAAAGCACGAAAACGCATAAAGACGAGATCATTCTCTCGGTTTTGGAACGCTGTGAAATAACCGATCTGGAACAAACCGTCATGATCGGGGATCGGATGCACGACATCCTCGGCGCGAAATCCGCAGGGATCAATTCGATCGGCATATTATACGGCTACGGAACGAGAGAAGAGCTGGAAAACGCCGGGGCGGATATCATCGCCGGAAGTGTAGAGGATCTGAAAAGGATTCTGTCACCCCAGGTATAAATACTGTCACGTGTAATATACTAAAGCGTTCAATCTAACGTATCTGCACCGATAGGGTAGTCAGGATATCCTATGGGCCTCCGGAGCCTATGACTCGGGTTCAAATCCCGACCGGTGCGTCGTTTCCTTTTTTTGCATTTCAGTATGTTTCCACGACATCCCCGCGTTCTGCGTGCGGCCCGAAGATATGCTGCGAACCGCTGAAAAACTCTCTCGAGTGCTTTGAACAAACGGGGGATCATCAGCATCGTGCCGGGCGTCATCAAACAGTGGAAGTTCAACACCTACAGGCTGACGAAATCACAGGCAGAGTATCTCGCGGATTCGTTCATCGAGATCGCCGAAGAAAACAGTATGGTCATGGGGTAAATCCCCTTTTTTTATTTGGTGAAGATCATCACCATATATCCGTTGTCGACCGCAGCATGCCGGTTTTTTTTCCGTAAAGCCGATCAGCTTCATCTTTTCCGCAAACGAATCAGGCGTGTTCTTTCCGTCTGTATAGACCGCCGCGATCACTGTGCTGACATTCCGGCTCAGGAACTCGGCTTCGTATTGGACGACTGCGTGTTCATATCCGAGAATATTCATCACCAGTGTTATATTTGACGTGAACCCTGCGTTCTGTGCAAGCTTCTGGACGGTTGTCTTCTCCACCTCAACGGACTTTACGAGCACGCCGTCCGGCCGTACGATACGGTTGTTCGTGATATCCGATGTCACCGAGATCGCGACCGTATTCGAACTATATCCGATCGCCTTCTGCACGAACGTCACGCCGAGATCGTTATTCTGTTTCGTCAGGTTCAGAGACGGAATCAAGTACGGATTCGGCTCGACCGAAACCTGGTTCACCGACATCGTCAACTTATCGTTCATATACGCCGAAAGCGAACCGATTCCCGCACCGAGTTCGATCAACGGATTCTGCGGGATCAGATACCCATCCACTGCGGCGACCATCTCCGGTTCATAGCCGTTCGGATCCAGCAGAAGCTTCCAGATAAACGCCCCGTCGACATACGTCGGATCGACCGAAATCAGATTCCCGCGGATCATGACCTCGTTTGGGGTCGGATTCACCAGCCCCACGCACCCGGCCGTGAGTATGAATCCGACAATCAAAAGAGCCAAAATCAAAACCGAAACGGTTTCTCTCCCCGGTGTATTCATAGTAAACTTTCGGAGGGCAATCTATTTGTAGATATTGTTTGATCAGGGAAAAATCGGCGTCCCGCATCCCGCCCCCCGTTTTTTTGCCTCCTCTGCCCACCTCATAGAAGTGTGTCATGGAGGGGAAAACGCGGGGTAAATAACGTAAGTATAAACATATCCGTTACCAAATAATATGTGCCGTGAGAGGAGGGTTGGATGAAAACTGAGGTTCTGAAAAGCATTAAAGAAACCGAAGCAAAAAGTAAATCCACAATCACCGCAGCTGAGAGTGCCGCCGAGCAGACACTTGCAAACGCAAAACTCGAAGCTGACAACCTGATTGCCAAGGCAGCAACCATTGCCGAGGATTACAAAAAGCAGAAACTTTTAGATACACGGAATGTAGCAACAGCAAAGCATGCCGCTATTGTTACTCAGGGAAAGGCAGACGCCGATCACCTGATTAACGCAGGAAGCAAAAAGCTCCCTCAGGCAACTTCGCTATTCGTAGAGCGGTTCAAGGAGAAACTTCATGTTTCAGCCTAGACCGATGACCCATTTGTTAATTGCCGCGAGCAAAGAGCAGATGGCGTCAGTTGTGACCGAATTATATCGTCACCAGATTTTCCACATCACCGATTTTGTAGATCAGGGGAAAGAAGGTTATGAAGGAGTTAAAATCGGCGTTCCTTTTGAAAACGCCGGCGAGCTCTCGAACAACCTCCTGAAAATACGCTCCATTGAAAGCGTGTTCCAGACAGCCCCGTCTACGCAAAGCACTGTCCAGATGCGTCCTGCAGAAACGATTCGAGCAGCAATAGATAGCGAACTTCCGAAAATCGAAGAAGAAGTGAGCAGTCTCACGGTAAAGCGATCGAATGCAGAGACCCGTATCCGGGAATGCGAACAGCGTATCAACGAACTTAAACCATTTGCCTTAGTGCCCCTGGAGCTTGATCTCTATCGGGGTTACGAGAGTCTGACGGTTTTTGCAGGGTACATCGAGCATGACCTCGAAATCTCTGTTCCGCACGAAAAGAATTACGTTGCGGGAAAAGACGGAAACTTCATAGTCGTCTTTGCAGAGAGCAAAAACGCAGCAGACATCGAAAGGCAGCTGGCTGACGCAGGCTTCCAGAGCGTTTCCCTGCCGGTCGAATCCGGCACGGTCCAGGCAGCAGTGGAGAAATACACTGTAGAACTGGGCAAAGAAACAAAGATCCGCGAAGACTGCAACGCAAAGATCGTTGAACTCAAAGCAAAATACGCAGACTTGCTCGCCGCTTGCGACGAAGTACTGTCCTGCGATGTGGAACGTGCCGAAGCGCCGCTTCGATTTGCAACCACCGACGAAGCTTTCGTCATTGACGGCTGGATCCCGGCCGACACGGTGGAGAAGATCACTGCGGCACTCAACCAGGCAACTGGTGAACGCGTTTATGTAACCGTCGATCCTTCGGATTACGAAGCGACCGCGGTACCGGTGGAATATAATAATCCATCGTTTGCAAAGCCCGCCGAACTGTTTATGGACCTGTATTCCCGTCCAAAATACAAAGAACTGGACCCGACCATTATCCTTGCGATCATGTTCCCCATGCTCTTTGGATTCATTGTCGGTGATCTGGGATACGGTCTTCTTTATCTGGCTCTTGCCCTCGTCCTTCGAAAGATGTTACTCAAGATGGGCGAAACGGGTCACAAAGCCTATATCATCATCCTTGGAGCAGCTATTTCCACGAGTGTCTTCGGACTTCTCTATAGCGAGTTCTTTGGTATGAGTCTCCCCTGGCACTCGATCATTTTCTCCCGTCACCTTCCAATTGGTGCCGGCATGGAACACGCGATGCCCCAGGTTATTGAACTGCTGATAGTATCAGCCCTTCTTGGTGTAATCTACATCAGCGTTGGCCGTTTCTTTGGAATGATCAACCACTACAGAATGGATCACCCCGGAAGCCACCGGACAAAAGCAGTCCTTGCACAGCTTGGATGGAACTTTATCCTGTGGGGCATCCTGGTGCTTATCCTGAGTGTGGCTGACTTAAACCAATACTGCACGTTCCCCTTTGCACTCCCCACTCTTGTCGGAATTCCGACCATTGCTGGAATTATCGGTGCAATTCTGATCATCGTTGGTTGTGTGTTCGTCGCAATTGAGAACCCACTTGACCTGATGGAAATCCCAACAAACACGCTTTCCCACATGCTGTCCTTCTGCCGTCTTGCTGCAGTCGGTCTTTCATCCGTGGCGATCGCAATGGTCGTAAATTTCATGGCTGTCGACTTATTCATCAGTCCTGCAATGGCCAACCTGGATGTTGTTGGTGTACTATTGATTATCGTGGGTGTCATAATTCTCATATTAGGTCACGCACTCAACGTCGCCCTTGGTATACTTGGCGGTGCACTCCACCCGATTCGTTTACACTATGTCGAATTCTTTACCAAATTCTACCAGGGCGGAGGAATCATATACAAGCCCTTTGGACTTAAAAGAAAATTCTCTGAGGAATAAAAAATGGCAATCGAATCTATGACAGTAGAAGCAGCAACAGCATTAGCATCCGGATACACCGCAATCGGTGCAGGTCTCGCAGTAGGTCTCGCTGGTGTAGGTACCGGTATTGGTGAAATGGGTATCGGAGCAGCCGCAGTCGGCGCAACCGCAGAAGACCGCGGAATGTTCGGTCTTGCATTACTCTTCACCGTTCTTCCGGAAACCGTCGTTATCTTCGGTCTCGTTATCGCACTGCTCTTGATCTTCGTCTAAGCGGAGCAGTCTGATATGGGACTTGAGGTAGTAGTAGACGAAATCAAAGCAAAGGGTGACCGCGAAGCTGCCGGCATCAAAGCCGCAGCCGAGGCACAGGCAAAAGAGATCGTCAACGAAGCAAACCTCCGTGCAAACGAGATCCGTCTCGCAGCCGAAAAAGACGCTGATATTCAGGCAGACCGGATCATGATCCGTGAAGTCGCCAGCGCCAATCTGGTCGTGATGCGTGATCTCTTGAACGCACAAAAGGAACTTCTTGACAAAGTCTACACCAGTGCAGCCGAGGAAATCGCTAACCTTCCGGCAGACGTACACGCAAAAGCCGTACGTGAACTCTTAAAAGAGTCTGCCAAGCAGATCAAAGCCGGTGTCGTTTTCACCAACGCCCGCGACGAAAAAGCTGCAAAAGAGGCAATTAGCGGTTTAAAAACCCTGAGCGGATTTACGTTTGGAGGAATCACCGACATCGCCGGCGGTGTCGTTGTACAAAGTACCGATGGTCAGCTCACACTTGACTTCTCATACCAGACCTTTATGGGTGAAGTCTGGGAAACAAGTCTGAAAGATGCATCGGAGATATTGTTCGGATGAGGTAAACAATGACTGAGGTAATGAGCGGAACTGCTCCTTATATCTATGTTTCAACCCGCATGCGGGTCCGCAAAGCGAAGCTCATCCCGCGGGAAGAATATCTTCGCATGCTGAACATGGGTCTCCCTGAGTTTACCAGACTCATCGAGGAATTGGAGTACAAACGCGAAATCGATGAATTATCCGCATCCTTTAAAGGTGTCGACCTCATCGAAAACGCCATGTCCTGGAACCTTGCAAAGGAGTATCAGCGCGTGATCGCTCTGGCTCCCGGAGAGATGAAAGGATTTACCCGTGATTACCTGCATAAGTGGGATATCCAGAACATTCTGAGTATCCTGCGAGGTAAAGAACTCGGATTTTCCGATGGGAAGATCCGTGCAGTACTTGTTCCGGCCGGTGCACTCGACGCACCGACGCTGGACCGGCTTGTCGCCGAGTCATCGGTTGAACGTATCGTTGAGCAGCTGCCCGTAAAGCAGATGTCGGCGATCCTCAGCGAAGGACTCAGTGAAGCACTCGAGACCCACTCGTTTGGGAAGATTGAGAACGAGCTTTACAAGTACTATTATGCAACGCTGATCAAAGCAGCACGTGGCGGTATGAAGGGCGGACGTCCGTTCCTGAAGTACGTCATGTTCGAGATCGACATCAAAAACATCACCAGTGTTTTCAGAATGCGTGCACAGGGCGGCGACAACGCAGCCCAGCAGAACATCTGGATCCCCGGCGGTTCTTTTAAACCTGAAGAGCTTGAAAGACTCAGCAGTGTTGAAAGCACCGATGAAGTGGTCGATTCGCTGAAAAAGAAGATCAAAGTCACCGTGCTCCTTGATGCACTTGAATCTCTGCGTGAGAAGAAACCGATTTATTCGATCGAAAGCACGCTGATTGCAGCCCAGCTCAATCAGATGGATAAAGTATCGAAACGCAATCCGTTCTCAATCTCGCCGCTTCTCGTGTATCTCGAAAGAAAGAAGTATGAAGTATCCAATCTCCGTGCCATTGCCCGTGGAAAAGAAGCAGGCCTGGACGCAGAGATTCTCGAAAAATACCTGGTGATGTAAATGGAAATCGCAGTAATTGGAAAGAAGGAGTTCGTCTTGGGATTCCAGCTCGCTGGCATCAAAAAGACCTACTCTACAGAAAATCCCGAAAAACTTGCCGAGACCATTACCAAGGTACTTGATGATGCAAATGTAGGAATACTTGTGCTGCAGAGCACTGACCTTGACCAGATCCCGCGTCGCCTGCAGGTAATCATTGAAAATTCTGTCAAACCGACCATCGTTACAATCGGCGGGCATGAGGCAGGTCTCTCCCTGAGGGAGCGTATAAAACGTTCGGTGGGTGTTGATTTGTGGAAGTAAATAGCAAACCAGGAATACTCAAAAGAATTGCAGGACCAGTCGTCACTGCAGTTGATCTTGATGCACATATGTATGATGTGGTCAAGGTCGGAAACGAGGAACTGATGGGAGAGGTCATCAAGATCGACGGTGCAGATACCGTCATTCAGGTCTATGAGTCGACCACGGGCATCCGCCCGGGTGAACCCGTCATAAATACCGGCCTTTCGCTCGCAGTCGAGCTTGGTCCGGGTCTCTTGACCAGTATCTACGACGGTATTCAGCGTCCGCTCGAAGTTCTTATCCAGAAGATGGGTAACTTCATTGCACGCGGTGTTACCGCACCGGGACTGGATCACGAGAAGAAATGGACCTTCAAACCGGTCGTTCACGTCGGAGATAATGTAGTCCCCGGACAGATCGTCGGTGAAGTTCAGGAAACACGCAGTATCGTGCACAAGATCATGGTCCCGCCACTCGCAAAGGGCGGCAAGGTCACCAAGATAAATGCAGGAAACTTCACCGTTGATGAGATCGTCATCGAACTCGACTCCGGCGAATCCTTCCCGATGATGCAGAAATGGCCGGTCCGTGTCCCGCGTCCGTACGTGGAAAAACACAGCCCGAGCATCCCACTCCTGACCGGACAGAGAATCCTTGACGGACTCTTCCCGATCGCAAAAGGCGGAACAGCAGCTATCCCCGGACCATTCGGATCTGGAAAAACCGTTACCCAGCAGCAGCTGGCAAAATGGTCCGACGCAGAAATCGTGGTCTACATCGGCTGCGGTGAACGCGGAAACGAAATGACCGAAGTTCTGACCGAGTTCCCTGAACTTCAGGACCCGAAGACCGGAAACTCTCTTATGGAGAGAACGATTCTCATCGCAAACACTTCCAACATGCCTGTGGCAGCCCGTGAAGCATCCGTGTACACCGGTATTACTCTTGCAGAGTACTTCCGTGACATGGGTTACGACGTCGCATTAATGGCAGACTCCACCTCCCGGTGGGCAGAAGCAATGCGTGAAATCTGTTCACGTCTTGAAGAGATGCCCGGAGAAGAAGGGTATCCGGCATACCTGTCCTCCAGACTCTCCGAGTTCTACGAGCGTGCAGGACTTGTCGAGCCGCTCGCAGGCGGATCAGGCTCTGTTTCAGTTATCGGCGCAGTTTCGCCTGCCGGCGGAGATTTTTCCGAACCGGTTACGCAGAACACGCTTCGTATCGTCAAAGTCTTCTGGGCACTTGATGCAAACCTCTCCCGCCGTCGCCACTTCCCGGCAATCAACTGGCTGCAGTCCTACTCTCTGTACATGGCTCAGCTGAATAATTACTACGACGAGAAGGTCTCCCCCGACTGGAATAAACTCCGGTCATGGTTCATGGAAGTTCTTCAGAAGGAAGCAGAACTGCAGGAAATCGTGCAGCTCGTCGGATCCGACGCACTGCCGGAGACTGAACAGATCACCATCGAAGTCGCCAGAATGATGCGGGAACTTTTCCTGCAGCAGAACGGTTTCGACCCGGTCGACACCTACTGCGATCTGCCAAAGCAGCTTGACATGTTCAAGATGATCAGAACCTACGCAGACCTTGCATACGCCGCACAGGCAGCAGGTGTCCCGCCATCTCAGATCCTTGCAGTCAAAGCAAAGAACGAAATGCCGCAGGTCAAATTCACCAAGGACTACAAACCGGTTCTTGACAAGATCTACGCAGGCATGGAAGCAGAATTCAAGGCACTGAGGGCATAAACATGAAAGAATATAAGACAGTCTCTAAAGTTGCCGGACCACTGCTTTTCGTCGAGAAGACAGAGCCGGTCAGCTACGAAGAGCAGGTCAGCCTTGTTCTTGCCGACGGCACGATGAAACGCGGACAGGTCCTCGATACCTCCGAAGATCTCGTTGTCGTACAGTGTTTCGAGACCACGACCGGTCTTGGACGCGACACTGGTGTCCGTTTCCTTGGTGAAACCTTCAAGATGCCAGTCTCAAAGACCATGCTCGGACGTATCCTGTCCGGCGGTGGAAAGCCCATCGACGGCGGACCGGCGATCGTCCCCGACAAGCGTCTCGACATCAACGGAGCAGCTATCAACCCGTACGCACGCGGAACGCCGAGTGATTTCATCCAGACCGGTATCTCCACCATCGACGGAACCAACACCCTTGTCCGTGGTCAGAAGCTTCCGATCTTCTCGTCTGCCGGTTTACCGCACAACGAGATCGCACTTCAGATCGCCCGTCAGGCAAAAGTGCCCGGATCATCCGACGAGTTCGCCGTAGTTTTCGCTGCAATGGGTATCACCCGTGAAGAAGCAAACTACTTCATGGCAGACTTCGAGAGAACCGGTGCACTCGAGCGTGCAGTCGTGTTCCTGAACCTTGCTGACGACCCTGCTGTCGAGCGTACGGTCACGCCGCGTCTCGCACTCACCACTGCCGAGTACCTCGCATACGAGCTTGGTTACCACGTGCTGGTTATCTTAACCGATATGACGAACTACTGTGAAGCACTTCGTCAGATCGGTGCTGCCCGTGAAGAAGTTCCAGGTCGCCGTGGATATCCGGGTTACATGTATACAGATCTTGCGTCCATCTATGAGCGTGCAGGTATCATCAAGGGCCTTAAAGGATCCGTTACCCAGATCCCGATCCTGACCATGCCCGGTGACGATATCACCCACCCGATCCCCGATCTTACCGGATACATTACGGAAGGTCAGATCGTTATTTCCCCGGAGTTACACCGTAAAGGTATCTATCCGCCAATCAACGTTCTGCCGTCCCTGTCCCGTCTGATGAACCTCGGTATCGGAAAGGGCATGACTCGTGAGGACCACAAGAAGGTCTCAGATATGATGTACTCCGGTTACGCAGAAGGTGTCGATCTCCGCGGCTTAGTGGCCATTGTCGGAAAAGACGCACTTTCAGAGCGTGACCAGAAGTTCTTAGAGTTCGCCGATGCCTTCGAAAACAAGTTCGTCCGTCAGGGATCCGACGAGGACCGAACCATCGCCCAGACGCTTGACGTCGGATGGGGCATGTTCACCCAGCTCCCGGAGAGCGAACTTGAGAAGCGTATCGACCGTGACCTGATTAAGACCTATCACCCGAACTACAGGAAGTGAGTAAGTCATGGCGCTGAACGTGAAGCCTACCAGATCCGAACTGATCGCCCTCAAAAAGCGTATCAAGCTCTCGGAGCGTGGGTATAAGCTTCTGAAAATGAAGCGCGACGGACTTATCCTTGAATTCTTCAAGGTGTTAGCGGAAGCTAAAGATCTCAAAAATCAACTTGCCGAAAAGTACGAACGTGCACAGAGAATGATTGCAATCGCAGAAACTGTGGATGGAAGTATCGGTGTGAAGTCAGCGGCGTTTTCAGCATCTGAAAACCCGGTGATCGACCTGAAAAGCAAGAACATTATGGGAGTTGTTGTACCGAAAATCGAGTCCCAGAGTGTAAAGAAGTCTCTGACGAACCGCGGTTACGGCGTTCTTGGAACGTCCGCCGCGATTGATGAGGCTGCCGACGCATTCGAGGAGTTAGTAGAGTGTATCCTCCTCTCCGCTGAACTGGAGACGACTATGAAGCGCCTCTTAGACGAGATCGAAAGTACAAAGCGCCGTGTGAATGCCCTGGAATTCAAGGTTATTCCGGAGTTGATCGAGGCCCGCAACTTTATCAAGATGCGGCTCGACGAAATGGAACGCGAAGAGTTGTTCCGTATGAAAAGAACAAAGGGTAAGTCTGCCGCGAAAGCCGCAAAACTTTCCGCTGCACACGCAGCAGAACTGTAATGCGGTCCTGCAGGAGACCGGGAGAACCTCAGGGATCCCTGGGGATATCCGGGATCTTCTAACCCGAATCTCTTTATTGAGAATATCTATCAACCCATTTTTTAACGCGAATCATTATTTATGGAAGATTGGCTACATCCCTACACCCTCACCTCCCCCCCAAAAAAAAGAAAAATACCCATTATTCCTTGACGTTTTTTTTTATTTACACTCTGTTTTGAATCGTTTTCACCTGATAGATATTATAACAAAATGCAGCCAGCATATTTTTCACTCGTACTCTTTGCAGCGTTGTTACCTTCACCAACCCTGCATGAAAAACATTTTTGATCACTGCATAGGGTCT
Organism: Methanocorpusculum sp. MCE; assembly: GCA_003315675.1. GTDB lineage: Archaea > Halobacteriota > Methanomicrobia > Methanomicrobiales > Methanocorpusculaceae > Methanocorpusculum. The sequence goes on along the minus strand of NIZU01000089.1, from coordinate 459 downwards.
CTCGCCCTTTGATCTCTTCCTACTTATTCGCAGATTTCTCAGTTTATCTCGTATGCCAATGGGATGCCCTCTCGCTCCCCTTTTCATTGTGGCACTATATCCCTTGCATTTTGCTCCCTGATATCCCCGATCCCGATAGACCACTTCCCCTTTTTCTGAGAGGTCCACCTGACTATCATGAACATTTGCCGTGGTGGTTTCAATGCGTCGAATAAGATCGTGCGTCGTATCCATGATGGTATGAAGTTTATAGCCATAGTGCATTTTGCCGTTCTTGGACATGATTTTTCCATCTTTATCCCGTCGTGTTTTTGCCTGATCTCCTCGCGGCGTGTCTTTCTTACAATGACCGGGTTCAGCATACACAAACGTTGCATCCTGAATCATACCTTGTTCAATTTTCAGACCTTTCAGGTCAAGTTGTCTCTGAAACTCCTGCCAGACCACTGTATCAACGCC
>NIZU01000088.1 GCA_003315675.1 Methanocorpusculum sp. MCE | reverse complement strand
TGCCTGGTTGAGACCAAAGCTGCTGAAAGTCCCCATACATACTACTCAACGTACGAAAAGAAAGTACTTTCTGTCAAAAAAAAGGTTGTTAGAAATTCTCAAGTTTTTTGTTGGTAATAAGAGAGGATAAATCTAAGACATTTCAGTCAATATGTATGGATGTGAAATATGAAGATTACAAATAATATACCTAATAAAGTCTCATGTTTCAGATCTCCACCTCATTTTCACTGAGACAATACAACAGCTGATTCTGCTCCTAAATGAACAACTTCCCCGTCGATCCAAATCATTCTGTTAAACAGATCGGGCTCTAGATATTGCAGACTTCTCAATACATTTTCCACCCAAAATACCAAAAATACCTTTAATACCCCACAGCACAAAAACACAACGTACAATGGAACCTCTTCCAATCAATACAATATCCATCGAAGGCTGGAGATCCATCAAAAATGTCTAGGTCACCTTAGGTAAAATCAACATTCTCTTAGGTGCAAACGGGTCCGGAAAAAGCAGTTTCCTTTCTGCCTTCGAGCTCTTGAGAGCGATAGCCAATAATAATCTCCAGCATTACATCGAAAAAAACGGCGGGGCAAACCAAAACTTCCACTACGGGACAAAGATCACTGATCATGTAATGCTTGGGATCCACATCGAAAACCGACATAAATATAACTATTTCCTGATGGCTGGAAAGGATGACAACGTCATCCTCAATAACATACCAGATAAGTCCATTTACCTCGAAGGATTCACCAGCGTTCACTCAGATGTTGCAGAATACGAAAAAACTCCTGATCTCAAAGAAAAGCTCGGGGAACTCCAAAATCACTTCATCCTCTACCACTTTCAGGACACGGGAGATACATCCCCCTTAAAACGGGTCTCTGACATATATCAGACCAGATACCTCCATCCCGACGGAGACAACCTCGCAGCATATCTCTACGAAATCAAAAATACTCAGCCCAAAAACTACGAAAGCATCATCACTGCCATCCAATTTGCCTTCCCTGACTTCAAAGACTTTATTTTCCGGAAAACAGGAGAAAACGTCAGACTTCTCTGGAACGACATATATGCGGAACACTATGACTTCCCCCTCTCCGCCCTCTCCGACGGAACACTGAGATTCATTGCTCTCTCCACCCTCCTCTTACAGCCCAACCCTCCTAAATTCATCATCATCGACGAACCCGAACTTGGACTCCATCCGGAAGCGATCGGAATCCTTGCAGAACTCATCAAACTCGCCTCCGCCGCCTCCCAACTGCTTATATCCACACAATCCGTCCAGCTTGTAGACTGCTTCACCCCTGACGACATCCTCATCGCTGAAAAAGAACACGGCGAAACAAAAATCACCAGACCAGATACAGAAGAACTCAAAGACTGGTTAAAAGACTACACAATCGGCGAGATCTGGCGCAAAAACATCATGGGCGGTAACCCGTAATCATCAATCATCATGCTCCTCAAAATCCATGCAGAAGGAGACACAGAGAAACGCTTTGTCGACAGGGTTCTCAAACCGTATCTAATCTCACTTGGCTTCATCGTCAAAGTCCAGACCAACCAGACCAATGCTACCCATTTCGGGGGACTCTCCACCTACGCAAAATTCCGCAAAAACACCCTCAGGCTGCGGGGTCATGAACCATGTCTCATCACCACGATGATTGACCTCTATCAGCTCCCCTCTGATTTTCCAGGAAAAGACGAAGCAGAATCCCGGAAAAATTCCGAAGAAAAAGTTTTGTTCCTCGAACAAAAACTCGAAGAGGATCTGCAGGAACTCTCACCAAACTTCATCCCCTACATTCAACTTCACGAATTTGAAGCCCTTCTTTTCTCCAGCGTTGATGCCATAAACAGAAACCTCCACAACGCCACACCATCAACATTGAGTAAACTGGAGACTGTTCTCCATACATTTGGCGAACCGGAAAAAATTGACACACAGAAAGGTCCGTCAGTTTATCTTATGGAAATTTACGATGATCGCTATCAGAAAATCTATCATGGAATTCCAATCGCAGAGCAAATAGGACTCGAGGCAATACGAAAAGCCTGCCCCCATTTTGACAATTGGCTGAAAAAACTCGAAGAATACGCATGTTCTCATTGCTGAACTGCATCCGGGCATACTGAAAATTATGTGATGAACATCACATTATTTTCACGAATTGTGTGATGAAACCCACACTATTTTTTAACGGCCGAATATTCCCATCCAGATGAGTCCTCATAACCATTCATAAACCTCAAAAATAAGATATCTCCACCGCGAGCCGCTCCACGCCGGGTCGCAAGTCCCTTTCGCTTCGCTCCCATACTTGCTCGGCTGAGGGCGTCCGCTTTCAGCGTCCACCCCGCAGTCACCTCCCGCACCCCAAAAAAATCAACACTCCCCTTTTTTCTCTCGAAAAAAATCCCATCCACATGACCAACCTATAAAACCCATTACACCAACCTCCTATACATGACATCCCAGGAAAACATGGAAAAACGCCTCGAAGAACTCGAACGCGACTATGCCGACCTCATGGAACGGGTCCGCGACCTCGAACTCCAGGTCGGCCAGCTCACCGAGCGGAACCTGCACGGAAGCTGCTCCTCCTGCACCCTCCAGTAACCGATCTCCCCCAATTCCTTATCTCTTATTAAAGAGAGCGATGAACCTGCCAAAACAGATGAATTAATTATCGACTCCGTATCATATACCTGTATTATGCCGACAATATCACTCAAGGTCGATAGTGCCTACCCCGAAGATCAGGGAAGCGGCAAGGCACGTCTTGACCCCGCGTCCATGCAGGAGCTCGATGTTACTCCCGGAGATCTGGTTCGGATCACCGGAAAATCGGTCACCGTTGCCAAAGTCTGGCGCTCCTTTGAAACCGACTGGAACCAGGACAAGATCCGGATCGATAAATATACCCGGGTCAATGCCGGCGTCAATCCCGGGGACCGGGTCACCGTCGAAAAAATCGAAGAACAGATCCCCGCAGCATCGGTCACCCTCATCCCCCCGACCGAAATCTCCCCCATACTGCCTGACGAAGATGACGAATATCTCCTCTCCTTAATCAACTTCCCCGTCTCGCTTGGCGATATCATCCCGGTCAAAACATACCACCCCGGGCCGCCGGTCGAACTGAAAGTATCGAAAATCGAGCCGGAAAACGCCAGCATTCTGACGAAAACAACCGAACTCATCCTCGAAGAGGAGGAGGGATTCGCCTGCACCCAGTCGATAACCTACGAAGACATCGGCGGCCTTAAGGGCGAGCTGCGCCGCGTCCGCGAAATGATCGAACTGCCGCTCCGGCATCCCGAACTCTTCGAGACCCTCGGGATCGAGCCGCCAAAGGGCGTTCTCCTCTACGGACCGCCCGGGACCGGCAAGACCCTTATCGCCAAAGCCGTGGCAAATGAAAGCGGGGCACACTTCATCTCCATCGCGGGGCCGGAGATCATCTCCAAATACTACGGCGAGTCCGAGCAGAAACTGCGCGAGATCTTCGAAGAAGCCGAAGAGAATGCTCCGGCGATCATCTTCATCGACGAGCTGGATTCCATCGCCCCGAAAAGGGAAGACGTGACCGGCGAAGTCGAACGCCGCGTGGTTGCCCAGCTTCTTACCATGCTCGACGGCATCTCGGAACGGGGTCAGGTCATCGTGATCGGGGCGACCAACAGACCCGACGCCGTGGATCCTGCGCTTCGCAGACCCGGAAGGTTCGACCGCGAGATCGAGATCGGCGTGCCAAGCGACGCCGACCGGATGGAGATCTTACAGATCCACACCAAAAACATGCCGTTCGAAGGCATGGCAAAACTGAAGTCCCTGCGCAAAAACGACACGGACGAAAAGACCCTCGAACGCGAACTGGCGCTCTACGAACAGTCCCGCGACAAACTGCTCTCGACGCTTGCCGCCCTTTCCAAAGGATTCGTCGGCGCCGATCTTGCCGCCCTCGCCAGAGAAGCGGCCATCCGTGCTCTTCGCCGGCAGATCGATGTCGCAAACCTCGAGACCGAAAAGATCTCGGACGAGATCCTTGGAAAACTCGAGGTGACCACATCCGATTTCCTTGCCGCCTCACGCGAGGTCTCGCCGTCTGCGATGCAGGAGATCGCACTTGAGACCGCGGACATCTCCTGGTCGGACATCGGCGGCTGCAGTGAAGCCATCCGGGACGTGCGCGAATCGATCGAGTATCCGCTCACGAAAAAGGATTCGTTCGAACAGCTCGGGATCAAACCGCCCAAAGGTGTTCTCCTCTACGGTCCGCCCGGAACCGGCAAGACGCTGATCGCAAAGGCCGTGGCGCATGAAAGCGGGGCGAACTTTATCGCGATTAAAGGGCCCGAACTGCTGTCCAAATGGGTGGGCGAGTCGGAAAAGGCCGTCCGCGACATCTTTAAAAAAGCCCGGCAGGTAGCTCCGTCGATCATCTTTTTCGATGAACTCGACTCGCTGACGCCGGCCCGGGGCGCCGGGGACGGAAGCCGGGCAACGGAGAACGTGCTGAACCAGATTTTAACGGAAATGGACGGAATCGAGGAGCTCAACGATGTGGCGATCCTTGCGGCGACCAACAGACCCGACATCATCGATCTGGCGCTTCTGCGCAGCGGAAGGTTCGACCGTCTCGTCTACATCGCCGAGCCCGATGAATCGGACAGGGCCGATATCCTTTCGGTGCATCTGCGAAACATGCCGATCGAAGGGTCTGTGTTCAATGAAACCGTGCTCGCACTGTTCGGACTCGACGACGCCTCGCTTGACGCGGTCTGCGGGACGTATGCGGGAAAGACTGTGACCGGCAAACAGCTGACGACGGCGGCAAAGAAGTATGAAAAGGGTTCGTCCCTTTCGGTGCGGGACGAAAAACAGCTGATCCATGCTGCGCTCCGGCTTCACGGCATCACGCTGAAGGATCCGGCGAAGAGCGAACTCATCGGACATCTTGCAGCGGAGACCTCGGGCTTTGTCGGATCGGATCTGGAGGGGCTCTGCCGGGAGGCCGCGATGCAGGCCCTGCGGCGGGGCGCAGGTGTCGTGTCGGCATCCGACTTCGCCGAAGCGAAGCAGCGGATCAACCCAACCATGAACGAACGGGTCCGCGAGTATTATCAGACCATCTCCCGGAAGTTCAAGGGCGGCCTGCCGAAAGAAGTTCAGGATCTCGTCGCGTATCAGTGATTCAGATCCGGTAACGAAGCAAAGCGGCGATCCCGCCGAGACCAACAAGCCGGGTGCCCGGTTCGAACTCGGTCGAAAGAACGATGACGTTCGCACCAAGCCTCTCTGCCCCCTCGATCATTTTTGCGATGCCGGCATCCCTTACAAAGGAGTCGGCAACGAGGATCGTCTCGGCGGCTCCGTAGTCGACCGCCTGGCGCACCTCGTTTTTCCCGTAGGCGACGGCGCCGTTCTGCCCGATTCTTAAAAACACCTCGCCCATAAAAGAGACCTCTTTTGCGAGCTGGAGATCCTCGGCGACCCGTGCAAGCACGCCGTTGCCGATCGCCTCCTGGACCGCCCCGTAGCCGCAGCGCCTTGTGTCGGAAAGAAGCATGCGTTCGGCGATCTCCGGCGCTTTGGTTTTTGCGAACTTGACGAAGTCTTCTTTTACGAATCCCGGGCCGGCAATCACGATCGAGCCGGTGACTTTTTCGAGAAACGACAGAAGTTCGGTAAACAGCGCCTGTCTCGAGTCGAGCTCTGCGGATTTTCCGCTGCCGACCGTGAGAGTGGTGATCCGCTCGGGTCCGTACTGCCTGACACGGTAGAGTTCGGCTTCCCCGTCTTCGATCGCCGCGATGTGGACCACGCCGTGGACCGAGGAGGAGACAGCCCGTTCCAGACGGGCGAGATCGATCTGCCGCCACTGCCGGACCACGCTTATTTCATAGCCGGCTTCGATATTGAGCGTGTGATGCTGGCCCATGTCCGGCCCGTAGCTGATGATCCCAAACACCCGAAGCCGGGACGATTCCGGAACGAACTCCGCCTTCTCGCACTTCACGCCGATCTTTACCGGCCGCTTCTCGAGCTTTTCCGAACGCAGTTTGTCGCTTGGTCCGTCCACGGTCCGAAGCGTGACTGCGTAAACGGTATTTCCCGGACTTATCAGATGCGAAAGATGCCAGAGATCGTCAATCGACTCAGGGATGAGTTTATACTCGCCGAATCCGTCTTTTTTCAGCGGTTCGGGCATCTCCGCTTTCATTCGCGGTCCGCTCCGTTGGGTGCGGACTCTTTCAGATCGGATCCGCCCGGCGGCACGAACGCCGCCACTCCTTCGGTATTCAGGATCGCCTTGAGCGCTTTCTGCTCGCTTTCCGGGACCGCCTCTTTGAGCTTTCGAAGCACCTTCTTTGCCACATCATTGCCTTCGAACTTTCCGGGAACGAGACGCACAGAGTGGGAAGTCAGCGGCTCGATTGCCGACGGCGTTCCGCCGATGACGGCAAGGACAGGTTCGGTCCTGACCCCGATCGCGATCTCGAGCGGCACGTCTTTGTAGATTTTGCGTTCGCCTCTGATGACGAACGAACCGTGAGCCACATACTCTCCCGACTCGGGCGTTTTACTTACCTGGTTCGGCGCTGCCGCGATCACATCGACCGAAGCCCCGCCGCCGGCCCATGCCCGCGAGTAGGAAGCGGCAAACTGGACCGCCTGATCCATGCGTTCTGTTGCGCCTTTCACGATCACCGCGGACGCACCGAAGACATCCGCGTGGAGGAAGGTGTCTTTGCCTTCCATATACTTCTTGACGAGCTCCTCGTTCTGGTCGGCGTTCCTGCCGCCGATCACTAAAACGCCGTCGGAGGTCTCCATCCACCGGAACCGGTGATACCATTTCGGCTTCAGCCGTCCGGACCCTGCGGCCTTTTTCTTCTCCGCATGCACGATGCCCGCCTCCATCGCCCGAAGCGCTCCGGCCTTTTTCGCCCGGAACTTTTTCACGACGGCAAAGTATCTGCCGACGTTTGCTTCCAGACTTTCGTGCACGAAGATCGTGACCGTGTGCTTCTCCTGCAGATCGATCACGACGGATGCGTTCTTCGGATCCACCGAGATGATCCGTTTTGCGGCCGGAGCATCGCTTTGTTTGATCACGGCCGCGATCTCCTGCCAGGAAAGTTTCTGACTTGCGGCGGAGAGCACATCGATCGTCTCCTGCACCTCGCCGTAATGCGAGTAGATGATCTCCGAGATCTCGGTTGCCTCGGCGATCTTTTTGTCGAAGGTGACGACCGCGGCTTCCTGCTGTTTTCGGATCCGCTCCTCTTTGGAGAGTTTGATCTTCTGCTCGATGACCTTCTCGGCCACCGGTTTTGGATAGAACGCTTCGAGCGCCTGCGAAAACGTGGCGAAGTGCTCTTTTGGTTCGCGGACCAGTGACGGGAACGGGAAGGCTCCTTTCGCGTCGATCACCGGATCGCGTCCTTCGGTCAGTTTGGCGAGCCAGCTTTTCATCGCTTCGTAGACCGGGCGAAGCTGGGCATCGGTCGCGAATCTGCAGGGCATCGACTTCGAGACGCCCGCAAGCTGACATATCTCTTCAGACGGGATGCCGCCGAGCTGCAGTTTGGTTGCGAGAGCCCGCACGATATCGTTCTCGTCTGCGGTGATCTTCTCTTTGAACTCCTCGAACGTCAGCCTCTCGGGCCAGACGGCAGTAACCGAATACTCTGCGCCGCCGACAATCTCCCTGTCCCGGAACCGTCTCTGGGCAAGGGCATTGATGATCGTGTACTTTTCGTCGGTTAAAATCAGGTTCCCTTCATCGAATAGCTCGATGATCAGCTTGTACTCGGACGGTCCCTTACCGATCGTGATGATGATGACCCGCTCGATCGCCTTCTGCTCGATTCCGAGCACCTTGCCCCCCTCAATGAATTTGCGGAGGTACATCGAGAACCCGGACGGGTTTTTCGGCGCCGGCGGAAGCTCCGTTACGAGATGCGCCCGAACGCCCCTTACCACATACAGAAGATGACGTGCCTTCTCCTCGCCGTTTAAGCGGAACCCGAACGAGGTATTGTCATACTGATATATTTTCCCGATCCAGAGCGGTAAAAGCGCGGCAAGCTCCGCTGTCATCGCTTTTACGTCCGCTCCGCTCATCCCTGATATCGTCGCCATTCTATACTAACTAGATACGACGTACAGAACTATAAACCGACCCTGCTTTTTCATTGCGGCGTGCCGCTTTCAACGGCCGATCCTGCAGACCCACGCCCGGCAGTGATGGCGGCGCGCCGTGTTTTGCGGGACGGAACAGAGAACATAGATAAGACCTGAGTACTAATATAAACTGACTGAAAAATCGCGGAGATATCATATGCAGGTAGCCTATATCAAAAAAGAGAAATGCAACACGGCGATGTGCAACCGCTGCGTGAAGTTTTGCCCGGCGTCACGCAAAAATCAGCCGGTTATTTTCATCGGACGCAATAAGAAAGCAACGGTCGTTGAAGAGTTATGCACCGGCTGCGGGAAGTGCGTGAAGATCTGCCCCGAGAAAGCTATCGAGATGGTCACCCGGCCGGACAGAAAGCCTCTCGACGCCGAGATCGATGAGAAGATTGAGGAGATCGAGGCAAAGACTGAAGCTACGACCGAAGAGGTCAGCAAACAGAGCGCTCCGCCAAAGAAGAAGGAGACACCCGAAGAGAAGGTCACCCGGAAAAAAGCCCAGCACTCTGAGCGGATCATTCGTACGGCGATCGCCTGCGGTCTTGGTATGGCGGCGGGTATCGTCTCCTACTATCTTGCAGGCACACCGAACCCGGTCAATGACGCGATGATCGAGGCAGGCCTTGCAGGCGTGCAGGCAAATCCGATCATCGGCATTCTGGTTTTACTTGTGGCGATCGTGATCCAGAAATCCCTTTTCATGATCATCAAGATCGACACGTCCAAACTCGGCAAGAAGGACTGGTTCTATCAGGCATTCCTGACCTTCGCCACCTGGTATCTCTCCTGGACACTCATGCTTTCGACCTCCCACCTCTCCGCATAAATGAGACTCGCCATCGTTCATAAAGACCGATGCCATGCCAAAAAATGCGGCAAAGAGTGCATCGCGTACTGCCCCCGGGTCCGTACCGGTGATGAGACCATCATAATCGGAGAGAGCGGCAGAGCCGAGATCTCCGAAGAGCTTTGCGTGGGCTGCGGTATCTGCGTGAAGAAATGCCCATTCGGTGCGCTGGATATCATCCAGCTCCCGGAGGAGCTGGATACGCCGGTGACCCGCTACGGGCCGAACGCGTTCGTTCTCTACGGGCTTCCCCAGCCGGTTACGGGCAAAGTCACCGGTTTGCTTGGCCCGAACGGTATCGGAAAGTCCACCGCGGTGAAGATCCTTTCCGGCCAGCTTCGGCCGAACCTCGGTATCTTCGATCACGAGGTGGAGTGGGCGGAGATCCTGAAGCATTATGCGGGAACGGAGCTGCTGGATTATCTGAAACAGGTCGCGGCAAAGACGATCAAGGCATCGATCAAGCCGCAGTATATCGACTTTATCCCGAAGGCGTTCAAGGGCACGGTCAGATCCATTCTGGAACAGAACGACGAGCGCAAGAAGCTCGACTACTACGTAAAGGAGCTGGGCCTCGATACGATTCTGGATAAGGATCTGTCGTATCTTTCGGGCGGAGAGCTGCAGCGGGTCGCGCTGACGGTGGCCCTTTCGAAGGATGCAAACTTCTACTTCCTCGATGAGGTGACACCATTCCTGGATATCTATCAGAGGATGATCGCGGCACGCCTGATCAAAGAGCTCGCAGCGGAGCATCCGGTGATTCTGGTCGAGCATGATATCGCTATCCTCGATATGGTGGCAGAAACTGTCCATATCGGGTACGGAAAGCCGTCGGCGTTCGGTATCATTTCCCGGCCGAAAGGGGTCCGCATCGGCGTGAACCAGTATCTCGAAGGTTTTGTTGCGGAGGAGAATGTCCGTATCCGCGATTATCCGGTGCTTTTCGAGACGCGGAGTCATGAGAGCTATGTGGACCGCGAGACGCTGATGACGATCCCGAAGATGACGAAGTCGTTCCCGGGTTTCAAGCTGACGGTGGAAGGGGGCGAGGTCCGCAGAGGAGAGGTCCTTGGTATCGTCGGGGCGAACGGTATCGGCAAGTCGACGTTTGCAAAGCTGCTTGCCGGTGTTGAGACGCCGGACGGCGGGAAGAAGTTCGATACGGTGCGTGTTTCGTATAAGCCGCAGTATGTGACTGCCGATTCGTCCGATACGGTCGAATTCACGCTCCGCTCCGCGACCCGCCGGTTCGATTCGTCGTATTACCAGCACAAGATCTTAGAGCCTCTTGGTCTTATGCCGATCCTGCAGTCGGAGGTGAAGAATCTGTCCGGCGGAGAACTTCAGCGGGTGGCGATCACTCTGTGTCTTTCCCGCGAGGCGGATCTGTATATTCTGGATGAGCCTTCGGCGCATCTGGATGTGGAGCAGCGGCTTGTGACGACGAAGGTGATCAAGCGTGCGGCGGAGGATAAGGGGGCCGGGATCATGGTTATCGATCACGATATGTATACGATCGATATGATCAGCGAGCGGCTGCTGGAGTTCGACGGGGTGCCGGGTAAGGAGGGAACTGCCCGCGGTCCGTTCGAGATGAAGGACGGTATGAATATGTTCCTTTCGAATCTGGGGATCACGTTCAGAAGAGATAAGACGGGCCGGCCGCGGATCAATAATCTGGGTTCGTATCTGGACCGCGAGCAGAAGGCGGCAGGGGAGTATTATTATTATTATAATGCGGCTGAGTTGGCTCTTGCGGCGGAAGGAAGCACGGAAGAGTAATCTCCCGGATCCTTTTTTTTTTCCTTTTTTTTCTGAATAGGACTTTTATGAGATGTACTGCGATTTGGTGTACGGGACTCGTTTTGACACAAGAGAAGAACCAACCGCGAATAATCGCGAATAAACGCGAATCGCATTTTCCTTACGCTGTCTTCTTGACATCGTCGTTTCACTCCTCTGTCGCGTTCCCACGCTCCGCCAGATCGGCTCCGCGTGGCCGGAACGCCAGCGTGGAAAATGCTGGAAAACCCGCGTCGCGGGTTTTCTCCCGATAAATATTGATCGTTTTTGTGATTACAAGAATGCGGGATTCTTTAAAGAAAACCCGCGACGCGGGTTTTCCTGCATTTTTTGTTCCGCCGTTCCGGCCACGCGGAGCCGATCAGGCGGAGCGTAGGAACGCGACCGAAGGTCAAGATGGCGGAACCGAAAAAATGCGATTCGCGTTTATTCGCGATTATTTGCGATTATTTGCGGTGAGATATCTCATGCATCCACACCAAGTCATCTCCCTTCCCTAATTGGATTCACACTAAGAGCGGCCGGGTATTTTCCGAAATTTCCCGGCCTTTTTTACGGTCTCCTGCCAAGAGTGACGAGGATGATGCCGACAATGATGAGGCCGCCGAAGAAAAGCATGAGGATGATGAGCCCAGTGTCTGAGTCGACGACCTGAATGCTCGTTGCCGTTTCGTTTAGGGAGTCGAAGATCGTTTGTGCAGCCATGGTACGGGTACGTTATGTGCGGGGAGAGTTAAGGATGTTGGGCGGCGAGCTGTATCTCATTTAGTCTCTTCCGGCTGGCTTTGCCATCAACATACCCGACGTTTCAATCCTTATTTTACTGGATGCTTCTCTTTTAGGAGGCAAAAAGAGCTAGAAGAGGCTGAAAAGGAGTAGTTTCAATCCTTATTTTACTGGATGCTTCTCTTTTAGCTTCGAGTAGACCAATTTGGCTACAAAAAAGTAGACGGTTTCAATCCTTATTTTACTGGATGCTTCTCTTTTAGCGAATAGTCTATCATCGGTGTTGTGACCACACGAGAGTTTCAATCCTTATTTTACTGGATGCTTCTCTTTTAGTACCTGCAATGAGCGCCTCAACGGTGGTCATCGGCTGTTTCAATCCTTATTTTACTGGATGCTTCTCTTTTAGAATTTCTTCGCGTCGACCGTTTTCAGCGGGGTGAGCTGTTTCAATCCTTATTTTACTGGATGCTTCTCTTTTAGTTGCTGCGCGGACTCACCGCGAATACTGCAAGAACGTAGTTTCAATCCTTATTTTACTGGATGCTTCTCTTTTAGCCGGTGGTGGCGTGCTCTTGACATATCTCTTGTTGAAGAAAGTTTCAATCCTTATTTTACTGGATGCTTCTCTTTTAGCGCGGGAGTCCGCGTCGGCGCTTACGCGTACATCATGAGTTTCAATCCTTATTTTACTGGATGCTTCTCTTTTAGGGAATACTTCAGTTCTACCAAGAATGTAGTAGTATTGTTTCAATCCTTATTTTACTGGATGCTTCTCTTTTAGTTTCGTCAACAGTATATTCGCCTTTCTTGGATTCGGGTTTCAATCCTTATTTTACTGGATGCTTCTCTTTTAGTGCGCATATCGACACAAAGACTACATGGAAGCCCGGGTTTCAATCCTTATTTTACTGGATGCTTCTCTTTTAGTTGATGCCATAACTCGAATTTGACAGGAGTTTATAGGTTTCAATCCTTATTTTACTGGATGCTTCTCTTTTAGAATTTCGACAATTTGAGGCACGAGTTCGAAAAAGATGGGAGTTTCAATCCTTATTTTACTGGATGCTTCTCTTTTAGACGTATGGCCGACTATCTTGAGACCACGGCAATAGGGTTTCAATCCTTATTTTACTGGATGCTTCTCTTTTAGCGGGCGTGCGCGTCGGCGCGTATGCGTACATCATGAGTTTCAATCCTTATTTTACTGGATGCTTCTCTTTTAGACTGCGGGAGTCAGAGTCGGAGCGTACGCGTATATCATGATGTTTCAATCCTTATTTTACTGGATGCTTCTCTTTTAGGCAAGAGCGTCTGAGACGTCAGGAGTCACCTGAAGTCCGGTTTCAATCCTTATTTTACTGGATGCTTCTCTTTTAGGCAAGAGCGTCTGAGACGTCAGGAGTCACCTGAAGTCCGGTTTCAATCCTTATTTTACTGGATGCTTCTCTTTTAGGCAAGAGCGTCTGAGACGTCAGGAGTCACCTGAAGTCCGGTTTCAATCCTTATTTTACTGGATGCTTCTCTTTTAGGCAAGAGCGTCTGAGACGTCAGGAGTCACCTGAAGTCCGGTTTCAATCCTTATTTTACTGGATGCTTCTCTTTTAGTCTCGTGAACTGGGCGTCCACAACCTCAGGCGTGGTCAGTTTCAATCCTTATTTTACTGGATGCTTCTCTTTTAGATGGGTCTTGTTTTTGAAGAGGTGGAGGTAACGCGCGGTTTCAATCCTTATTTTACTGGATGCTTCTCTTTTAGACAATCTCCGAGCTCGCCAGAGAGCGATATATATTGTTTCAATCCTTATTTTACTGGATGCTTCTCTTTTAGCGCAGCCCAGCCGGAAGATAACGATACAGAGTCCTTGTTTCAATCCTTATTTTACTGGATGCTTCTCTTTTAGTGCGCATATCGACACAAAGACTACATGGATGGGCGGGTTTCAATCCTTATTTTACTGGATGCTTCTCTTTTAGCCACCTTAGCCTTGTCGGCTGCAAGCCGCGGTAAAAGTTTCAATCCTTATTTTACTGGATGCTTCTCTTTTAGCCAAACCTATCGATTCAATCATCGATGTACACCCTGGTGTTTCAATCCTTATTTTACTGGATGCTTCTCTTTTAGGACCATTTCGCTGGTAACGACTCGGTTACATCTACGTTTCAATCCTTATTTTACTGGATGCTTCTCTTTTAGTTTCCGTTGCATACTGTCCACGGAGCAATATTTTCGAGGGTTTCAATCCTTATTTTACTGGATGCTTCTCTTTTAGCCACCTTAGCCTTCTCACCCGCGAGCCGCGGCAAAAGTTTCAATCCTTATTTTACTGGATGCTTCTCTTTTAGTGACCATCACATACTACGGCAAGGACCTCTTTGGGTTGTTTCAATCCTTATTTTACTGGATGCTTCTCTTTTAGCGTACGGCTCGATTGTCGAAATGTTTTTTGTGAACTCGGGTTTCAATCCTTATTTTACTGGATGCTTCTCTTTTAGTGGATATCAAGATTATAGCCTTGCCGTAGACCTGAGTTTCAATCCTTATTTTACTGGATGCTTCTCTTTTAGACGACGGAGCGAGACAACCACAGCCAGGAGACCCTGACTTGTTTCAATCCTTATTTTACTGGATGCTTCTCTTTTAGCTGGATATCAAGATTATCAGTATACCGTAGACCTGAGTTTCAATCCTTATTTTACTGGATGCTTCTCTTTTAGAACAGAAGCGAAATATCACACGGGTTGAAAGCGTAGGTTTCAATCCTTATTTTACTGGATGCTTCTCTTTTAGCTTACCGGTTACGCGTAACCACCTTTGTAGTGTGGGTTTCAATCCTTATTTTACTGGATGCTTCTCTTTTAGACCGGCTGCAGGCGATGAAGCTAGGACAGCTAGACCGTAGTTTCAATCCTTATTTTACTGGATGCTTCTCTTTTAGGCAACACTTGCTTTAGTGTTTGCTTTATATCTTTTTTGTTTCAATCCTTATTTTACTGGATGCTTCTCTTTTAGTTGAGATGGGACAGCAGCCTGTTGCAGGCCGTAGGGTTTCAATCCTTATTTTACTGGATGCTTCTCTTTTAGTTGTCGTCGACCCCAACATGGAATACTTCAGTTCGACGTTTCAATCCTTATTTTACTGGATGCTTCTCTTTTAGATGAGCCTTGTTTTTGAAGAGGTGTAAGTAACGCGCGGTTTCAATCCTTATTTTACTGGATGCTTCTCTTTTAGAGCGGCTGATTTCTCTCTGATTTTCGATCATGGCACGGAAACAAGCCCAATTTCACCACCCCGTTTCTTCCTGGAAAAGTATCTATTACTATATAAAGACAAGAAATCATACACAAATTTTCCGATAGGTGCAATCATCACACCTATTCGCAATTATAGTTTTTTTGGGGTAATAACCCTCCTGAATAATACTCAGAATACTCTGTACGATTTCTGCCAATGAATCGATCATCTCCTCAGAGATTGAAACTTCTTTAACTACATTATGACTCCTAACAAAACAGATATATCCCCTAGTAACCTTCGTATGATACACCTCTTGGATAAGCAAAGCCTGAAAAGCAAGCTGCATCTTATATGTTTCCGGGATCTGCCCCTTGAACTCGGAAAACTTATACTCAAACGGCCCCATCGTCCCATCATCAAACGTCAGCACATCATCCACGATCACTTTAATGTGATGTGTTTCCGACGATAGATACACCTCCTGCTGTCGTGCGCAAACCCCCAGCTTCTTTCTGAAATAGTCAGGATTGGCGATCCTCTTCTTCTCGTGGACATCGCGCCCTGTCTGGACCTTAAAGCGTCTTTCTTCATACTGCGAGATATTCAGACAATACATAAAAAAGATGAAACGGGGACAAAACATATACTCAAGAACATCTGAAACCGTAATCATAGCATTTGTATCATCCATATGCATTCACCTCAAAAAAACAGTGCAAGGACCTCATCCTTCACCAGCTTTCTGTCAAATGCCTGTCCGAGAAGTTTCACTTTCTTAAATGACGCGTCATCCATCGGAAAAACGTACAATGAATCCACCTCCGGATCGATCAGCACCTCACACTCAAGACTTAATGAATCACGCTGGTTTGCATTCAGCATCCCGAGAAACACACTTTTCTGAACCCGGTACAACCCCTTATTCAGACATATTTTTGCAACCTTATTCCGTGTTTTATCCTCAACAATATCATAGATGACCCACACCATTGTCATCCAGCATCACCTTTTCCAATCATCGAATTTGCGATATGATGACATTCCAGAGGAATCGACGACCGAATCGTAACGGTTCTTCTGCCAACCTTCACCTTCGTCTCAAACATTTCATTAAGAGCTGTGATCAAAACAGCCTTCCCCTCCTTATTCAGCATCACCCCGCCCGGGACCTCATCAAAAAATTCCGTCTTCACCTTCTTCGACACAAACAGATTCATCACGACCCGGTCCACATTGATCCGAAATATTTCAATCAGATCAAAAACAAATGACCGTTTATTATAATTATCCGTGTGCAGAATCCCGATATACGGATCCAAACCCGAGATAATACAGCCCCGTTCGACCTGAGAATACAATACACCATATCCGTAATTCAGCATAGCATTAAACGGATCTTTTGCCGGGTCACGCGACCTCCCGGCAAACTGCCACTTTTTTGGAAGAGACGCGCTGAGAATGCCAAAATAATGGCGTGAAAGCATCCCTTCAAGCCCCATGACTCTTTCTCTTTGGGATGCGGCATTTCCCTTTGTCTCTCTCAAATCTGTAAGAATATTCCCCATTGCAGAGAGAACCAAATTAAACTCATCAACCATCACCGGACGATTTTTCTTCAGATCCTTCACATAAGCAATCTGCTGTTCAGCCTTTTTCACAACAAACCCTTTTGCAAGCATAAATCCCTCCGGTGTTTCCTCAGCTTTCAGCTGCCATCTTCTGATAACCGTCGTGCTCCCCAATTTGGAATGCCAGACGCGCCCGATCGGGTCTCCAAAATGATTCAAAAAAACAATATCGATATTACGTTCGATAGCAAGAGAAATAGCATCTGTAGATATCGTGGCAGCTGTGGAAATCAGGATACTATCCACCTTATCAGCAGAAACCGGCGTGGTTTTATCATCAGTTTTGATCACAAATAACTCATCTTTCTTATGCAAATACGCACCATACGAATTAATGACCAGCTGCATGACTCACATCTCCACCTTTTTCACCACCCCATACCCGCGGGAAACCGACTTCCCAAGCCCAAACAGATCAGGTATCTGGAAATTCACCTGAAACGACCCAGTAAACGCCATCAGATGCAGGCCTTTCACACTCACTTTCTCAGGTCTCACCGATACCCCGCAGATCATTCTTTCTGGAACCGTATATCCGATCGACTTCGAAAACGACAACAGATTCCCAATCATCGTCCTGGCAAGAAACTCATTTCGCTCCAAGGAATTTTTCATCCCGTAAAACTTCATATAGTTCTCCTGATTTAGGGCGATCCAAGGCGTAAGAAACTCATACGCGACCGCCGAATCGGTAATGCCGACCTCCTGCTTCTGATAAGTGACCCGCTTCTCCGTGATTTTGTAAAACGTATCTCCAAGATGCAGTGTATCATATTCATTGAAGATCTCGACCAGAACATCTGCCCCGTCATTCAAACCGATCACAGTCGGAACTCCCTGAATGACCTTATACTGGACAGATGGATACTGATACAGAAAACCACCCTGCTCGTGATGATGCAGCAAAACATACTCATTAAACTTCGTCGCAAAAAAACCGCGAAGCTGACTCGCGGTTCCAGTCATCCTTTTGTCAAGCTCAAACTCAACGGTAATTGTCGTAACTTCCATAATATTCACACAAGTAACTGAATATCTGACTCATCTAAATAGCCTGCCCCGTACATCTCATCATACTCCATATCACAGAACAGAATCCCGTCGAACTCCGATCTATGTTTTCTCACATACCACTGCGGCATTTTCACCTCAAAACGTCTCCGCTCCCTTGGAGCCAAAGCCAGCACCTTCTCCTTAAAACAAAGAGGGATCACCGTGACCTGAAGATACGTCACCTTCCTCGTGACCTCCTCCTCCTCTTCAGAATACGGATTAGCCAGAACAGCCATCAGTTTCTCCTGAGTTTTTCGATACTGATCTGATGCCTGCATGAAATCCTGATTATCGGAAACAGAACAGCCCTCATACACCCGCTCAACAATAGAAATCAGATCCGCCTCAGTCAGATCGGCTTTTTCTTTCGAAACGACCGACATCGTCCTCTCCAAAAGTCCCACATCCAAAGACTCGTAGATTTTCTTTGAAGTATCCGACGGAAGATAAATACGGACCTCGGTCCCCGACTTTCTGCGGGCACGATTCACTCGGCCGGCACGCTGTACAAGAGCATCCGGCGGGGCGCACTCCGTAAACAGAATATCGAAATCGATATCAAGCGAGACCTCGACTACCTGCGTTGCGACCACGAGGCACGGTGCCTCACTTTTTCCCTGTTCAAGAATGAACTTCTCCTTTTTGTTTCTGTCATCGAAAATAAACTTTGAATGATAACAGATCGGTGAAAGATCTTCCAATACCCGTGCGAGCTCCTGGCATGCAAAAACCGAATTGACCACAACGAGAACCTTCTTCCCTGACGCGACCGCCTTCCGGATATCCGGCAGCGCTGACTCGATAAGACCGGAGTGAACGGAAAAGTGATTCCTTGACTTCGCAAGAAGTTCCGTCTCCTCAATGATCTCAGCATCGGGAAGATATTCATTCAGAATATTCTTCAGATATCCCGGCATCGTCGCACTCATAAGCATAAACCTCGCTCCAAACTTAGAGAAATGGGAGATAGATGAACAGATAAGTCCGAGAGTCCAGGGATCATATGCATGGATCTCATCGATAACGATCATACTGTTTGCCGCATTTGCCTCGGTCAGCGTCCAGTGACCCTTATTATATCCGGAAAAAAGCAGCTGATCGACTGTTGAAACGGTAACCGGATACATAAACGTCTTCTGTCTAAGAACATCCCCAAAATCCACTAAATAATTATCAAGCTCCGACTCTTTGAAAAGAACTGCGGTAGAATGCGTCAGTCCCACCTTCTGCCCGGCAAAATAGGCTTCAAGACGGAGAAACAGACTGTTCGCCGTGACCATCGTCGGAAGAAGATAGATGAGTTTCTTCCCGGAGGAAAAACCATTCTGTGCCCAGAGAAGCGACCCCTCCGTTTTTCCACTTCCCGTTGGAGCAACGGCGATCAGATTTGTTTTACACTCACCGCACTTTTTTTGAAACGCTGAAAATCCTGAAAAGGCTTTATTTTGTTCGGCACATCTTGCTCTCAGATCATTTTCCAGACTTTTTGCTGTCATCTCCGGAGAATAAGAAATAGACTCGCCTGCCGAACCATACCAGTCGGCATAATGCAGGATCGCCTTCAAAAGAGCGAAGGCCATTCTATCAGGCTCATGTTCAGACACATTCCCGTATAATTTACCAAGTGCCCCCATCATATACCTGGATACCAATTGAAAGGGGAATTCAGTCTCATTTTGGGAAACCAACGGGAAACAAAACCCTTCCTTTGCAAAAATATCCGATGCAAGCGTCAGAGCATGTTCCACCCCGCCGGGAGCCCAGGAAAGCTTTCCCTGTTTTTGACTCTCCCGCTCAAATGATGAGAGTTTTCCCGTCAGCGATTTATGGTGACCGAGAACAACAAGCCCCTCTAAACCCTGGATCGGGCATAATTTCCCGTCCCGTTTATCCAGACTTGCGGAACCGAGCAGCACATAGGGAAATGAAGCAAGTTCGTGCCGGTAATTATTCTGATAATCAGGAACCTTCCCGGAAATAACAACCTGCATCATCTCCTGAAACGGAACGCACATCTTCCCTATATCATGCAAAACCACGGTCAGAAGAGAACTCTCCAGAAACCGCCTTGAAGAAACATGCAGACTCTCTGCAATCTGGTCAATCAGAGCATGTTTTGCCGAGGTGATCTCTTTCCACGCAGCATACGCTGCATAGATGTGTTCATCATACGTCTGATCAGGTTTTGCCAGATACATGGGGTCAATACAGAACGTAATTTTTCCCGCCGATAACGTATCCGTGTAACGGTTCTTTCAAAGACACCGGATTACTTACGAAAGTAAACGCCCTAGGTTTTACCCCTGTCCGGATAGTTCCCTTGAACGAAAAACCCGTCGGAAGAGAAAATACCTCAGGCATCTTCAGAGAGAACGTGATCGGTTTATCCTTAAGAAGAGCCTTCACGTCATACGTACAAAGCGAAGATACATCTCCCGGAAGAACCGTATTCTCAAACGTGGCGAGAACTTCAGACTGCGCATCCTCGATTGGTGATACCTTCTGTATCTTCAAAAGATCATCACTGTTTCCGGCAGTAAGTGCGTAGACCGGACTCTCAAATGCTCTCCGTACCTTCTCAAGATTCTCTTTTGTTTCTGCAGCATACACAAACGTAAACGACGGATAAACCAGATACTCACGGGTCAAAACACTGTAATTAGGACGGTTCTTAAGTTCCTCTGCTGAGAACTCTTTCGTCGTTACCTTCCGGTAATTCCAGAGATCCTTCATGACCCCCTGATGTGTTCCGGACACAGAGACCCGGATCCCACTCTCATCTGCAAATTGATGAGCCTCATCCAATGAAAGACCAAGAGCCGCCCCCATCAGACCGATCATCATGGTCCGTGATGGGAGAGGAAGAGTCTGATGGAACGTATGCGTTTCAGGAACCCGGAATGACGCCGTAACGCCGGTTCCTTTTACATAAAAGCAAAACATGCTTTTACCTCATGCGTAGTATTCATCCACCTGTTTTTCCAGTTTGTCGAATGCCTCTCCGATCGTAACTGCCGTCGTGTATTCTGTCTTAAACAGACCTTTACGCTCTCCAAACACCGAGCCGACAATTTCTTTCGAGTAATCTGCACAGACCTCGTCAAGAACGCTCGATAAAACTGATCCGTCACGGACGATAAGACTCTCAAGGAAGATGGGATTCTTTGCCGTGGTAAAAGCACCGGCAACAAACTTCGGGGAGATATCTGCAAGGAATCTGCTCTGACGTCCGGAACCCCAGAGATTTTTCAGAGCCTGTAATAGTGCCTTGACCCGCTTTGCCTTCTCTGCATTCGGAAGGTCTTTGTCAAATCCATCCCCTGAACCTACCCGGTCGAGTTCGATGAGGATCGTTCCCCGGTACATTCCGGAATGGATCTCGGTCTCGAAGATATTCGGGTTCCCGCCTGCTTTTGTTCCCATGTAGTTTGTTCCGAAATCCAGATCTCCGAGATAGGGGTCAAGAGAGATAAGGGGACAGACACGGACCACTGAGGTTCGTTTGGTTGCCTTTCCCTTACCTGCCGACTCTCCTGTCTCGGTACCCATATAGCCAAAGAGATCATCGTCGATGTATTTATCCGGCTTTTGTTCAGTGGTCGCGGCACCTTTTTTAATAGTGGCGGCAGCTCCTTCCGAAATATCCCATCCAAGAACTTCAAGCTGATTTCTCAACGCCCGGCGTACCGCCTGGGACGAGACATACGGATACTCTTCAGTTCCGATAGAAATTTTCTTGATACTTGAGATGTTATCCGCTTCTTTGTCGGAACCGTTGAGGGATGCAAACGATACGGGGGTAAGATAGGAAATAGTAAGTGCTTTTGCCTGTTTAATGTCAGTCATGGTTTTCTTCTCCTGATGATGATTTGTCGGAAGTCTTTGCATTATACGAATTCAGGGCTGCGATCATACAGAACTGTTTGAACTCGGTAAAGTTTTCATCAAATGCTTCTCCTTTGTTGTAAAGATCGGCAGTTACGGATGCGCAGTATTTCATCTGGATACGGTTCACTTCATTAAGGAAGTCTTCCGGTTTTCGTGCTTTTCTAAGACGGAAAAGGTCTCCGCGGGCTTTTTTACCCTCTTTTCCTAGGGTCAGTCCGATAGATATTCCAAGACTGACTGCAGTGTTGATAAGTTCCTGTTTCATGATATCTCCTTCATAGAGAATGTGTTCATACGCTTTTACAAAATCAAATGCAGGTTTGATGAACTTTTTTTCTGACCTGTTAATGTGATAGACAAATGGTTCAAAAAGGTTTGTAATGTGCTGTTTTTTCAGAATAGCTTCGCAAATTCTGTTTCTGACAATGGTTTTGGATTCATTCTTTGGTTGTTCATAATCGACGAATCCCTGCATGACTTTTTTGAGATCGATTTCACTCTCAAAGAGTGCAGCGAACAGACGGAAAAGATAGACCGCTTCGGTAAAGTTCCAGACAAGTTTTCCGATACATGATTGGCCAAGCTCTTGGAACTGCAGAACATAGAAACTCACCGGAGCTTTCGAAATGTTGATGTCAAATAATGCTTCCAGATCGATTTCTGACTCCTCTTCCCCTCCCGGATTTACGGTACAGGTCGTCAGATACACCGTGTACATGAACGAGAAGAACTGTTCATACGGTTTCTGGAAGTAGGCGCCAAGACGTTCCTCGAAATTTCTGAATCTGTTTGCATCATATTTTTTTGCGCCTTCGAAGGGTTCGAAAACATCATTCATCTTCTCAAAGCTTTGGGAATAAATAAGAAAAATAAAAGTATTGTCCCCATTCATCGAATAATATCCCGGGACCGGGACGAATTTCCCGATGTAATCACACATCCAGCATACAGAAAACGGACTTTCACACCCTGAATTGAAGGATTTTATTCCTGCAGAACTCGTAATGAGTGGGAATACCGTCCCTGATACTTCGGATGCTGCGTGTGTATCATGCCCGCACATATAGCAGGTTGTTTTTGCTTTTTTCGGAGTAGGGGATATGGTTACATTTGGCTGATAGGCATTTCTTCCATCTATGAGGAATGTGGCACCATCCGCTTTGAGCTTATTCTCTTTCAAAAATGCATCCAGACGATCCTGAAGATGAGCATACTCTTCGGGCAACTGATTCTTTCTGGTTGCTCCCTCTTTTTCTTTTACATAGGCAGTTTTATCGCCGGTCGGTCGGGGGGCTTTGCCAAAGATGATATCTGCGATCCCCATGGATTTGACCTTGGGGAATCGGACAAATTCATCTTTTTTCGTGTCATAGTAAAAGCCGGTACTTTCCTCGATCTGTTTTGGTGTAGATGTGTTGTAGTACTCATCAAGAAGGGAGTCATAAACAGTTTTGAGAAAAATTTCCAGTTGGGAATCGGTTCCGGTAAGATACACGCCTGAGTCATCAGCCCGTAGTGATATGTCTGGGAAATTTCTCTGCGCTCGTTTTGCAAGAGAATAAAAGCCCAAAAGCCCGGAATCCATCCAATACTGGTGAAGAACCGGGAAGTGTAGTTCTAAATTTGAGTCTTTTATCACAAGGTAGCTATTGGCGAGATACTATCATAAATGTATCTATTTTGACGATTTTCAAGAGAATAGGCATATTAATTGAACATTATTAATTCCCCATTGAACATCTATAAAAACCCACATTATCACGTATTACATCAAAACAAACTTTAAAATAACCTCAAAACCAACGAAAATATAGACAAAGTTCGTACAGGAAAAAAGAATCAGTGCGGTCCGGCATACGAGCCCTGCGGGACGGTGAGCCATTTTAGGGTACGGTTCGCAGCCAAATAATTCGTCCTCCTCTGCCCACGGGCCAACCTGAAAATTTATTCTCTCTTTGAACTGATCACGAACCCCGCGTTCGCGACACAACGGAACTCAGGCATCCTACACATCAAACCCCACGCTTTTTATCATCATTACCTCTCTCCTTATGCTTATACTCCACTTCCATCTCCCTCAGTACTTTGACTTCATGCTCCACAAACCGTTCCAGCTCTTCCACACTCGGCAGAACAACCTCATACTTCCACACAAACACCTCATTTGAAAGACCTCCGGTCGCATACTCCACGACCATCTCATCCTTCCTTGGACAAAGCAGCAGACCCACCGGCGGATTATCCCCCTCACACATCTCATTTCTTCTAAACCAGTTCAGATACATATTCATCTGCCCGACATGTGCATGACTCAAGCCCTCCATTTTGAGATCCACCAGAACATGACACTTCAAAATCCGGTGATAAAACACCAGATCCACAAAATAATACTCATCCCCAACAAGCATCTTCTTCTGCCGCGCCTCAAAACAAAATCCGTGCCCAAGCTCCAGCAAAAACTCCTTCAGCTTATCCAGAAGTGCCGACTCAAAACACGACTCATCCATCACCTCTGCCGGCTTCAGCCCGAGGAATTCAAACACATACGGATCGCGGATCACCAGAGCAGGCGTCAACTTCTCCGCCGAAATATCCGCAAGCTCTGCAAGCTTCTTCTTATCCTTCGACAGACCCGACCGTTCAAAATACATCGAATCGATCTGCCGTTTCAGCTCCCGGACCGACCAGACGCCCCGCATACACTCGACTTCATAAAAACCACGTTTCAGCGGATCATCAATCTGCAAAATTTCTGAAATATGCGAAAAAGACAAAGAAGAAACAAGTTTATCGATAGGTGCTTTGAATTGTGGGGACTCTGTACCCACAATTCCTTCTATTAAAGTATTTCTCTCGTGTTCCAAATATCCGCAGATCGCAAGATACCCATCCCGCACCTCTCCGGGCAATAAACCGGCAACCTCCGGATACCGCTCATAAAACTGCACATACCGGAAAAGTGCCCGCTTATCACAGCTCCGCATCCCAGAATCCGACAACGCCAAAGAAATACGCTCAAACAACTTATCCCCATACCCTGCCCGATCCATCCCATGCAGCTCAAACTCTTTAATATATGCTCCAATACACCAGTTTCGAAGCGTCAGCGAAACATTCACCGCCTTCACTGCTGACAAAACAAACCGTGCATCGACATCGCGAATCGACCCGACCAGCGCATCAAACGAAAACTCCGGCATCCTACACCTCAACCTCCTTCACCTTATTCAAAAGCATCGTTGTATGCGACCTGGAGAGTTCTGCAGACAGTGTCTGCACAATTTCAGCATCGGGAAAATCCTCTGCAAACTTTCGCATATACCAGAGGTTCCGGACAGAAAACCCTTTCAAATCCGGAAATTCCGATCTGATATCCTTTGACAACTGCTCAACAAAACCCGAACCCCATGCTGACTTCGCTAAGATTACCTGCCCTACCTGCCAGTATAACCCCATCAACTCGCGGTTTACTGCAGAAAATGCCCGAACCCTGGCACTCCGAATATCTTCCTTAATTCGTATCAGCACATCAGCATATTCAGGGGAACGCAGCTCTCTATCCATCCTACACCTCAAACCCCGCACCCTCGGCTTTGAGAGCAGCATATTTCTGCTCGAAACGGTCGGAAATATACTTCAGAAAAATAAGACCCAAGACAACATGCTTATACTCCGATGCATCCATATTCCCCCGAAGAACGCAGGCTGCATCCCATATTTTCTTTTCAAATCCTAAATCTGCGCTATTACTCTCTGCCATGCTTACAGCCACTCCAAAAATGAAGATATAATGATTCTTTATGGTGGTTCGGCATGGATAAAATCATCGTTAGGTCTACCCCACAGCTCCTCCTATAAAAACCCACATTACCACGTATTACGTCAAAACATACCTTCAAATAACCTCAAAACCAACAAAAAGATAGACAAAGTTCGTACTGGAAAAAAAGAATCAGTGCGGTCCGGCATACGAGTCCTGCGGGACGGTTAGCTATTTTAGGGTACGGTTCGCAGCCAAATAAGTCGTCTTCCTCTGCCCACGAGCCTATCTGAAAATTTTTCTTCTCTCCGAACTGATCACGAACCTATTACCGGCTCGCGACACAACGGAACTCAGGCCCTTTGTTTGGTCTGAAAAATTGTACGGAAACCCTCTAGGGTCAAACTTGAACAAGACATGAACACATTAATGCAAATGACAGAAATCGACGATTTCAAAGATGTAACGACTATCAGACTCAACACCGCGATCAACGCAAGCCGCGTCAGATTCCCAGGATCGCTGTCCGTAAAGCTCTCTGCCGACTCAAGACAGGGGCCCGACATCGCAGCACGGGAACAGGGACTCACCCTCTCCGAACTCGCCCGGGACATCATCGAGGCATACCTCGAAGACTACCTCAAAAACAGAAACCGCTGAAAAGCGGACCCATTTCTCTTTTTTTTCAATAAGATTTATACGACATTGGCGGGGGATCGTGAGCGGGGGATCCAAACCGAAAAGGGAGGGGGTTAGGTGTGGAGACCTGAGAAATCCCACCGCGAATAAGCCCAAATGGGCAAAGCCCATTTGAGGCGGCACGCAAGCCTTTGGCTTGCACGCAATCGCGAATAAACGCGTTCGCAAAGCTTCGCTTTCCTCTCCGACTCGCTTCGCTCGCTTATTCGCAAATCAGAGATTTGCTTGAATCGCATTTTTCTTGCGCCGATTCAAGCGAGCGAAGCGAGTCGGAGAGCAAATCTCTGATTTGCGATTCGCGGTTGGTTTTTTCTCATCTGTTTACCCTAATGCCGTACACGAGATCGAAGTACATGTTTAGTGTTTTTTCCGTTAAGACCGACCCGCCTCCAGAACATATCACAACACATCATAAAATACCATCAAACATCATAGAACATCATCAACTATCATCACATATCACTTAAAAACACAGTATTTTATCAAAAAACATCCAACAATAGTGTGAGGAAAAACACCTCGGGAAGTGATCAAAACAACCCGCAAAAATAAAAAAGCGTGTCTGCCCGATTCTGACTTTAGAGGGAAAGAAAAAGAACAGACACTACTCTCTTAGACCTTTGGGATAATCAAAATATTTGAAACATCCCGACTGACCCTTCGTCCCTAAGTTGACGTCTGACGGCAGACGTCTGACGTCACCTGTATTTTCAGAAAAAGAACTACCCTGGAAAAATCGAGCCGCACTCTCCACTAGAGAGATGAGCTGCCGAAACACTCTTGTGTCATTTCTTTCTAAATGTATATATAGTTACCCCAGGGTCTAGAAAAATGAGAAAAGAAAACGGTCTCCGAAAATTCCCGGGGTATCTGTTTTCCAAAAAACAACCTGACGTCTGACGTCTGCCGTCAGACGTCAACACACACAACAAAAATGCGACAACATGCATATCTCAAAATAACCGACGAGGAAGGAAACATCCTCGACAGCATCGCAAAAAACCTCGGCTTTCTCAGCCGCACCGACCTGTTTACCGCCTGTGCCCATCTCCTCATCTACGGAGAGGCGGCAGACGGCGAACCATCCCCTGACCACGTCACCGGGAAAGAACTCAAAAATCTCCACGGACTCAACGAAAAATATCTCCTCCAGATGCGGACCTTCGTCCAGATCCTCGACGAGAGCGCCCTCCCCGTCATCGCCATGCGGGGAACCGGCGTCGTCATCAGCAGCCTCGGGCACGACATCAAACTCCTCATGCTCGAACGCTGCGGCATGGTCCCCGAGGACACGGACATCCGTGACTGGCTCAAGATCTACAAAAACACCCGCCGGTCCAGAATCATCGAATACCGAACAAAACAGTTCCAGAACATCATCACCCGGGAGGAAGAATGACTCGCAAGGCAAAGCCTTGCTCACAAGTCTGTCGACTTGCTCAGCTAAGGGCGAGCCCCTCGGCTCACCCCGCCTCCGCCGAGGTCGGCCGCTTCGCGTCCAACCCGCCACAACCAGTCGCAAATCAAAGATTTGGTCGCAAGTTTCCTTCGAAAACTTGGTAGGCTAAGGTCGTCGACTTCGTCGCCAACCCGCCTCAGCTAAGGGACCAAAAGGTCCCCGCCTCAGCTGAGCCCGCTCCTACGGATCGGCCCACCTCCGCTGAGGGCGTCCGCGTTCCGCGTCCACCTCGTTTGCTTCCCGGCATCCGGCTCCAGGACCTCGTCATCATGACCAAGCTCACCGAACGGGACTGGACCTTTGACCCCGTCAAAGGAGAGATCATCTCCTCCCGGACCGGAAAACCGATCAGTTTCCAAACGAACGACGGCGGTTACCAGGCGACCACAGTCAAATTCCGGGGGCACCGGGTCAGGGTGCTGCGGCACCGTGCCGTCTACATCGCCGGGGCCTGCCGGACCTTCAAAGACCTCCCGACCGACTTCGATCTCCAGGTCGATCACATAAACGGCGACCTTACCGACTGCCGGTTCGAAAACCTCCGGCTCATCACCGCACGGGAAAACAATCGCCCCCAGTCGGGGTATTTACTCAGACTCTTCGGCACGGACGAGGTCGCCAGGCTTCGGGAGAGGTACGCCAAGGGTGTTTCGACGCAGGAAATGGCCAAGGAATATGGCGTTTCGCGGTCCACGATCTGGCGGCTCGTGACCCGCCGGACCTACAAGGAGGTGCCGTGATGGCCGAATCCACGGCACCGAACGGATCGCCCGCCCCGATTGATCTGGAGACGCTGCTCCTCGAATGGCGGCCGGTCCCGGACGAGGCATTCGCCGCGGCGTTCCGCTATCAGGAGTTCCTGTACTGTATGAAGGAGCTGACGAAGATCTTCAAATCCCGCCATAAAGAGCTGATCGGGATGATCAAAGCCGAAGGTCTCGCCTCGGACGAGTTCGTGCTCGAGATCCCGACCGATGATGTCGTGAACACGGATCTCCTGCAGGACGAGCTGCCGGATGTGTATGACGAGCTGTTTTTCATCCGGCCGTCGGATGCGAAGCGGTTCATTGGTCTTGCGGCCCTGTATGATCTCGCGGTGGAGACGGCGGGACGCGAACGGGTGGCAGAGGTCGAGCGGGTGAATCTGCTGGATCTGAAAAAAGCGCTCCCGGCAAAGGAGGCGGCAAGGTCTGTGAATAAGGAGCCGCATGAGAGTCTTGCACGGGTGGTTCCTCTCCGATGACGCTCTGGTATGAGTATGCCAAGCTGCGGGATAAGGAGACGCTTCTTTGGCTGCTTCGGAAAGGAATGACGCGGGAGGAGATCGCGGAGGTCGTGGGGTGTCCCGTGTCGGCGGTGCGTACGGTGGAATTGCGGCATACGCTTCGAAAGCCGGTGATCATTATGTCCGAGGAGCTTCGGCGAAAGCTGAAGCTCTAGGGCTTGCGGGTTGGACGCTGAAAGCGGCTGACCTCAGCGAAGCAAATCATTGATTTGCGATCAAATCTTTGAGTTACGAGTGGCGGGCAGGATGCGAGCGGAGCGAAGCAGACAGCCTCAGCGGAGCAAGGCTTTACCTTGCGACTGCGGGTTGGACGCTGATGGATGAAAAATGCAATTACTAATTTATTACTAATATCTGTCAAATTAGTAATTGCGATTTTTCTCATCTATAGCATGTAACGAAAAGGTAGCTGTTGATGGGATAATGTAATCCATCTAGGAATTAATTACATCGCCAGATTCTCTACATAATAACAGCAGTTTTGCATATGTATCTGTATCTGTATCATCAATTAATCGGGTAATTTTCAAAGGAAGAGCAGTAGATTTTCCCTCTCTGGTTAAAGGAATGGTAGATAGAGGGTCAATCTTTCCATTTTTGAGGATTTCTACAATTTCATATTTCCAAGCGGTATGAATAAGACGCACACTTCCTTGTTTAGAGGTCTTTGACATTTGAATTATGCAGAAATATTGTGTGTCAGGAAGTAATTTCTCACTAATTTCTGCTGGAATAGTATATTGATACGTATCATCATCATTCACCTTTATAGCACGATAATCAATTAACGTGTCTAGAGTACATAACCATACATACACATACGGATACTGCGATGTTGACATTCCACTAATGGATGTAGCACAGCCCGGAGTAATGATACTGCTTACTGTCGCCGTGATAAATGGTGTTTTGATTTGTTGAATCCAGTTTAGAAATTTTATGTAACATGGATAAAGGAGCAACAGAGCAGGGAAGCCGAGTATACATGCAGACACAATTAATGCGATATGAGACAAGAATGGATATTCTGATGCGACGAGGTTCGCGACTATAATTTGAAGCAGAGCAAGTATTGATACAAGGATAAATATGGAGAATGCGGTTTGTGTTTCTCGAAATCCCTTCGAAGTATTTTTTACATGGCCTCCCGTTTGCCAGATTCTTCTTGTCCACATCTCAATGTCATTTTTTTGTATCGTTTGTTTATCCGGCGTTCCAATCTCATCCAAAATGATACCTCGATCTTTTGAGATGACATCCTCTGAAAATTTATCCGAGTTATGATACGCGGAGATCACCGGGACAAATAAACAAGAAAGATCGATTATGAAAAATATGAGAATATCTATCAACCCATTTTTTAACGCGAATCATGATTTAAGGAAGATTGGCTACATCCATACCCCCTCACCCCCCCCAAAAAAAGAAGAATACCCATTATTCATTGACGTTTTTTTTTTAATTTACACTCTGTTTTGAATCGTTTTCACCCGATAGATATTATAACAAAATGCAGCCAGCATATTTTTCACTCGTACTCTTTGCAGCGTTGTTACCTTCACCAACCCTGCATGAAAAACATTTTTGATCACT
>NIZU01000087.1 GCA_003315675.1 Methanocorpusculum sp. MCE | reverse complement strand
ATGGATTCAAGAAGAGGGCGAAACACATCCCAATCAAGTGTTTTACCAACGTCGGAGAGACGGTCGCCAAGTTTTTCATAACGTTCGTGATATGCCTGGTTGAGACCAAAGCTGCTGAAAGTCCCCATACATACTACTCAACATACGAAAAGAAAGTACTTTCTGTCGAAAAAAAGGTTGTTAGAAATTCTCTACATTATAAATATCCTTGCAAAGATAAACAGATTATGACCGTAAACCAAGGAGAGTTAATGACACTGGGTGATATGCGAGGCAGGGAGTGAGGAATTCCCACAAAACTACCCTCCTTTAATTCGGATACGGATTTCCCGGCTCCTCCGGATTATGCAAATCCCGACAGCTGGCTATCTACGCCCCCATACTTCAGCAGGAAAAAACAGCCTGTCGATGTGTTCTGGGTGTATCCCACCATTCTCTCCGACAATGTGACCTATCTGATGAACATCAGCGATTCAAAATTACGGGAGAAAGCGCACTGGACACTGGTGGAACTGGCCAGCATATTCGACGGGCAGGCAAATATTTACGTAACGTTTTACCGGCAGAACAATGTACAAATAAATCCTTTGATGCTGACCGAGGCAAAACCCATCTTTGATCTGGGACAGCAGGACCTCATCCGTGCATTTGACTATTTTCTGAAACATTTCAACAAGGGAGAACGACCCATTATTCTCGCGGCCCACAGTCAGGGATCGGTCAGGATCGTTGAACTCTCGAAAGCAGGAGAGCTCCTGACGCGCGATGCTGAATCACTGAAAAAACTGGTGGCGGCGTATGTTATCGGGTATTCGATTACACCGGCAGATCTTGAACAAAATCCCCTGATGAAAATCAATGAAAATGCAACGGAAACAGGGTGTTTTATCACGTATAATACGATCTCCGATGCTGAAGGCAAAGAAAAGCAAGGGCCGACGATCATTCCCGGAACATTTGTGGTCAATCCCCTGATCTGGACAACCGATACCACCTTTGCCCCTGCCTCGGAAAATATCGAAGCAGTGTTCTTCAAACATGAGCATCCCAAAACTCCGGACAGGTACCCGAACTTTGCAGCAGCAAAGATCGTAAACAACGCGCTCGTGATAACGAATATTTCCAACCCCGAAGAATTGCCGGCGACCAGTGTTACCTTCCCGGAAGGTGTCTATCACATGTACGACTATGCGGTCTTTTACGGGAACCTGAGATAGAATGTCAGTGACCGGATCCGTTCGTATCAGGAGAAGGAGAACGTCACGCGAAAATAAAAGAACCGGGACATTCCATACACAGATTCATTTCATCTCACGGCATCAAACGAATGCGGGATTACATCCCGTCGATACGTATGTTAAATCGATAAAAAAAGAGGGGGAGCGTCTCCCGTTATCCAGTGAATTCCCTCTCCCAATCAAAGGAAGAGCTTTCCTCATACCACTGGGGCCAATGGCTGCACCACGCGGGCAGACCGCATCCACGAACCCTCGCTCCCGACGGGTGATAGGGCTTGATATCAATAACCGGCGTCCCGTTCTCTGCATCGATGTAAGAAAGTCTGATAATACCATGTTCCAGATCAACAGAGAGAACATCAGTTGTCGTGACGGCAATCGGATTAGGCCGCTGCGGTGAGCGGGTGGCAAAGATCCCAAGCGTATCAGGGCCGTGGGTATACGGTTTTCTACATGTCGTAATATGCCGCTGTTCCGGCGTATCGGAACGATCGGCCCACCACAGGACATCGATATGCCCAAACCCATTCACCCCGACAAGAGCCGGGCGGTATTGTTCTGCAATCTCTATCGTGAACTCTCCCTTTTCCGCCCTGACTCTGCCGATCGGCCTGAGAATCATTTCCTGCAATGTCATTCTCCCGTCTCCGTTCCGCCAACGACTGACGGCAGCCCCTCAAGAGATACAGGAATCTGCAGTTCAGTTAAGAGTTCCTCGTCCGGTACTTTTCCCGGATCGTTATAATAAAGCTCCCGTCCATTTCCAGTGATGGAATATTCCCGTTCTTCGGCATAGGCAAAGATGCGTGTCCAGGCTTCGTGGATTCCGGGATAAGGACCTTTGTAGATAAGGGAAAGCATCGCACCGCCCTCGAGCGTCCTGATTTCAATGCTTTCATCAGACACAACAACCCTTCCCGAGATCGGGATGGCACATTCGACATCGGCATCCTTCTCTTTATACTCATTGTCATGACAAATGAACATAAAGGGACCGGTTACTTTGACGGCCAGGGTCTGGTTCTCGGGCAGGTCCATTTGGGAACAGAGATCGTTTGCGAGTCTGCCAATGACTTCCGCATAGCTACCCCTGCCCCTCTTACAGATCACCCGCAACGGAGGGACCTGTTTGATTATCGGTTCAGCATACGACATATACAACACCTCGAGGGAGACGCCCGGCTCTTCAAGAATCGCCTCGATCTTTTGTAATCGGCTGACCTCCGAACGGATTTCATTTTTCCGGCGGGAAAAAATCCCATGGATCGTCCCTTTATCCTGCCGGTCCCGTGCATTCAGGATCTTTTCGACATCGGCAAGGGAAAAACCAAGTGAACATAGTGACTTGATGGAGACACCCCGCGGAACCTGGTCGCCGGTATAATAGCGGTATCCGGTGATGATATCCCGCACATTTGGAACGAGCAGACCACGTTCGTCATAGATGCGAAGAGCCCGCGGTGACAACCGCGTGATTAAGGAAAAATTTCCAATTGGGATTCGATCATCTGCCATGATTACAATTTTATATGCGTTCGAAAAGGTTATAGGGTCCTGCAGTCTTCCCTGCGTGAAGGTTGGCAAAGGAGAATCAGACACAAAGTGCTCCAGCACATGCCATTACGAGTTATACAGGTTTCCTGCCGGATTATTCCAGACAGACATGGAAAAACATCCCGCACGCAACCGATAAATCATAGAATACAAATCAGAAACAACTGCAAGAAAAAAGAATCACGTGCATTGCACTTCGGATTCATATGCGAGGGATGGGATTCGAACCCAAGAACTACTACTAGACTAGCCCCTCAAGCTAGCGCCGTTGACCTGGCTTGGCTACCCTCGCACTGTGCGACCTATACATGTAGGTCAGTCAAGTAAATAAATCTGCTGGATTTACACGGAGTCCTTGGACATCACTGTGCAAAAAACAAGGCAAGAGTATTTATGTGTTCCGTGATAGACACAAAGATACAATGTGGCGGAGAATACTCGTACAATTTCAGGACTCGCCCTCGCAGCAGAGAGTCGTCCGTTTTCTTCTAGAGAACGGTTTCGGTGTATCCACCGAGGGAAAAGCAGTCGTAAACGGCATAGAAATTTCCGCATCCGCGCTCGCACGCGTAATAAAAGTCGACAGACGGGTCGTGGACTCCACCCTGCGCAGAATCTGCGAGATCGATGAACTGCAGTCTCTTTTTACCCGTCTCCGGGTCACTCCGGACCTCACAGACGTCGCCAAAAATCTTGGCCTCTCGGTAATCACCATCCTCCCGAATAACGCCGGCGACAAAAACATCGTCGCCTCGGCAGTCGACGTCCTCGCATCCTACGATCTGCCGCTTCGGCAGATCTTCGTCACCGATCCTTACGTAGTCGAAACACCGCGCCTTGTCATCATCATCGACGGAGTGATCCCGGCAGAGGCCATACAGAAACTCCGTAATCTCCCAACAGTCAGATCGCTCATCCTGTAATTATGTAAGTTTATCTGGTTCGTGTTCTTCAACATATGAACCCTCCAACCCACTTTTTTCTCTCGATTGTTTGTTAGGAAAGGGCGCATTACTGACAGTTTCATTCACGTAAATCCGAGTCTATTCATTTCAAGACGAATACGAACCTATTCTCAAAAATGAAGTTGATTCCGGCACCCCTGTCTGCCGCTCCTTTTCAGAAACAACATCACATAGATTGTAATACATATTTTACATTTATTGATTGAAAAATTATAACTATAAATTATTTGTAACAATAAAAAAGATAATATTATTATTTTAGTAATACCAATTAATCATAAATTAAATTTAATGATTACTAATGGTTATGGAGCCGGTATTTGAAACCCCGGATTCTCCTGACAACGTACTGCACAAAAACCAACGAAAACATATCAATTATGACCAGTAACATGAAAAAAATAGAGATACTACTCGCATTATTATGCATAACCGCATTCTGTTTTAGTGCAGGCTGTATTGATTCAGGAAACGGACAATAAGATAACGGAACGATCACCATCACCGATGCACTCGGACGGACTGTCACGATTCCAGATAATCCGGAAAAAATCGCCGTCAGCGGATCGGGAGCACTCAGATATTTTGTGTATCTCGATGTTGATCTGGATCGCGTAGTTATAGTGGATTATGGAGACTGTAATGAAACGACGACCGTTGGTGACTGCAGACCCTACAGGCTTGCCCACCCGGAAATGCTGACAATCCCGACACTTGGATCCACATGCAGTAATGTGGATGCTGAAAAACTGATGGCATCCGGGGCTGAAGTACTCTTCCTCTCGACTTTTAGTGCAACGCTGGAAAATGCCAATGAAATCCAGGAAAAAACCGGAATCCCGGTAGTTATGTTCTATACCGGGGACTATGTGACCGATGCAGACAAAATTCAGGACACCTTCCGCATGATCGGAACAATCTTCCACAAACAGGAAAGAACTGAGGCCTTGATAAACTACTTCGACGCCATTGAAAAAGATCTCCAGTCGCGTGTACCCGACTTAACGGACGAACAGAAGCCGACAGTTTACATCGCCGGCGTCTCATATAGAGGGTCGCACGGCCTAGACGGTACAAACCCTTACTACTACCCCTTTGATGTGCTGAAGGCGAACAATGTTGCCGGAAATGTCAATGGATCTGAAAGCATCGGATACGTGCAGGTAGCAAAAGAACAGATCCTCGACTGGGATCCCGACATCCTCTTTATCGATCTTTCAACACTCAGCGCTGCCGGCGGCGGAGCGATAGCTGAACTGAAAAACGATCCATCATACAAGGAACTCACAGCAGTAAAAACAGGACAAGTCTACGCAGTCAATCCGCACACATCCTATGTCGTGAACTTCGAAACAACACTTGCAAATGCCTATTACATCGGGAAGATCCTCTATCCCGAAGCATTTTCAGACATTGATCCTGCAGCAAAAGCCGATGAGATATACACATTTGTCGACGGATCTCCAGTTTATGAAAAACTAAAGGCAAATCGCCAGGGACTCTCCTATCAAAAATTAGAGATCTGAACCATCCTTTTTTGAGGTCAAACTATGAACGATGCAAACACTGAATGGAATGAAAATTATCGAAATCAGGAAAACAAACCCCGATTCAAATCAAGCGCCCAGCATTTTGAAGATAAAGAAAATGCCGAGAATATGGTCAAAAGGCTGATAGAACACCCAAGCCCGCACATACGGGACCAACTTCAATCTCTGGCATTCCCAAGGGGAAGTACCATACTGGATATTGGCGCCGGACCTGGAACACTGGCCGTACCTCTCACAAAAGAAGGCCATATCGTAACCGTTGTAGAGCCCTCCAAAGCCATGAAAGATGCAATGGAACAATACAAACAGTATTGCGGTGTCACAACAGTCATTCCCCGTATTGAAAAACTCTGGGAAAACGTAGATCCCGCGGAAATTGGTACATACGATTACGTCATCTCCTCATTTGCTCTCGGAGTCCCTGACCTGAAAAAAGCACTGATGAAAATGAACGCCGTCGCAAAGAAAGAGGTCCACATCGTCTGGTTCCTGAATCCACAATCATGGAGTCAAATCAAGAAAGATCTCTACACCTTATTGTATCACGAAGACTATCCAGACTGGATGTCCTATGCAGACGTTGTATGGCAAGCCCTGTATCAGGAGAATATTTATGCCAATCTCACCGTACACGCGAGAACTGAGGGAGACAGATACAAAAACATTGATGACGTTGCGTCAATGTATGTCAGGCAGTTTTCAGTAACTGATGATGAACAGAAAACTATCATGGAAAACTATCTCAATGAACATTTAATCCTGCAAAATGATGGGTGGTATGCTCTGCCTAACAATGGAAAATACGCCCACATTTGGTGGGAAAAAGAATAGAACTTTTGCGCGCAGAAAATGAAGGACCATGTACGGAATAATGAGAGGGAAAATTTCACGTATTCTCTCTGATACACCCTAATCATTTTTTTACTATCTCCGGTCCAGAGGGTAGTATCAACATCATCGGAGGGATTTTCCGGAAAAACTGAGAACTGAATATGAGATAATACCCGATTGAGGTGTTTGAACAAAAATTCGCGGGATAGCTCCGCGATCACGCTATTTCTCAGCATGAAAACAGACCCGATCCGATTTCAAAAGAACAGATTAATTACGTCATATAACTAACACTTAGAGATATGGTATCCAGCATTGTCCTTCCGATAAAAAAAGTCAACTCACTCGTTGACTCAAAGATTTCCGTGGAAATAAAAGATGAGGGATGTAAATTCGAGGGACGGCTCGTCGCAATGGACGAGTATCTCAATCTTCACCTCGAAGAAACCGTTGAGATCACCGCAAACGGCCCAAGAAACATCGGCACTGTCGTCATCCGCGGAAACAACATCCTCACCATCTCTCCGCTGAACTAAATATGTCCAGAGAAGCTGAACTAAACGAAGCGGACGAAAAAACATTTGCCTATCTCAAAGAACACCCGAAAGGAGTTCTGCAGAGCGATCTCTGGAAAGCGATCGAGGTGGACAGCCGCACCTGTTCGCGCATCCTCAAAAAACTGGAGGATGCAGGCCTCATCGCCCGGGAAGAGACGAAAAAAGACGGGACGAGGACATACCTCATCACCGTCGTCCACACATCCCAGGCAGTCGACCCCAGCCTTTTGATGGCGGGAGATTCCATCGTTCCGTGCGTCGCCTGCGAAGAAGAGTGTACCGTCGAACACTGTAAGATGCTCGAAGACTGGATTTACGAGCTGGTTTTCGACGAACTCGAATAACCTTCATTTTTTCTCTGTCAATCAATAACGAAACCTATTTCACCATAGCCTACTGATTCTGTGTATTATGTCGGCAGGTTTTTTTGACCGGTTTTCTGCAAAGAAACCCTGGGTCGTCGAGAGTGTACCGCCGCCCTCGACCGGTCACGGGGCAGGAATGCAGGTACCCGAATACAAATCTCATCCCTATTTCATCGTCGCATCCGTAGAGATGGGAAACACTACAACCAAATGCATCCTGACGGGCACAAACCTTGATGACGGAAAAACCTACATCATCAACAAGACCGTGTCCATGAGCAGAGACGTCAGAAAACCAAAAAACGGAGAAGAGATTTTTGGAGCCACGCTTGACGGAACGGAACTCACACGGGAATCCGTCACCGAACTTGTCAGAGACACGCTGATCAAATGCCACAAAGATGCAGATCTGAGCATCAAAGACGAGCTTGATTTCGTTGTGAGAAGCACGGGCGTTGTGGCCGCAATGGACTCTCCCGATCAGGTCGGCGAGTTCGTCAAGGCACTCGCTAACGGGTGCCTGCTCGCCGGCGTCCCGCCAAAAAAGATGACGCCTCCAATGGGGATCAACAGCCTCCCCAAAAAACTCAGAGACTTTTCCTATGCCGACCGGCTCGTTTTCACCGGAGCAATCGCCGGCGTAATGCCTCCAATCGGATCCACCGGTGTCGAGATGGTCGCAAACGAGATGGAAGGAGAGCTTGCAATGGCCGGGATCAAGGAAGGTGCCAAATGGACCGGTGTCGACTTCAGAAATCCATGTATCTCCATGGACTTCGGTACCACGCTTGACGGCCGTATCACCAGTGACGTGGATGATAAAGCGGAGAACCCGTTCGCAAAGACGATCGGAAACTTCTGCGGCCTCGCCGGGGCAATACCCGATGCAATAATCCGCGGAACCGGCCTCGTCGATAAAAAAAAAGGAACGGCGCTTGATCTTTTCGGGGAAAAATGCAAGCCGGCCTCGAACCGCTCAACCAAAAATGCCCAGCCTTATGTCGACCGCTGCATGAAACTGATTGACGTCGCCGACGTCCCGCGGGACCGCACGCATTTCGGCAAGGTGCCGGTCTGCGCCGATGTCGCCGAGGATTCCGGCATCGTTCTGATAGGTGTCGATATCGGTGTGAACGGCGATAAGACCGCAGATCTTGAAGCGATCGGAGCAGAGATCGCGAAAAATGAGAACAAGGAGGTCATTAGAGAAGTGGTCGACAGAGTCTGTGCAAACGTCGCACTCAAAATCATCGACCTCTGTATCAAGAGAAACTTCCTCCCAAAAAACAGTTCGATCGGATTCACCGGCCGTGCGATCATCTCCGGCAACAAACCCCAGTATATCCTAGAAGGCGTGATGGAGCGCGGGATCTATGACGACCCTGTCGATCATCTGGTCTTTGTCGATGACGGACTCGCCCGCGGAGCAGCACTTATGGGCCGTTGTCTGAACAGTCTTGGAAATCCCAAATGTCCGATCGGCGGCGTTCGGGGCGGACATTGTATTATGGCGAAACGCCAAAAGATAGGTAAGTAATATGGCAGACGAAGAATTTGATTTAGTCATTCCCCCGGGAACACCGAGAACGATCATCCGCGACGCCGCGCTCAAGTTCGACGTAGAACTCGTGAGTGTCACCCGCCCGCTGAATTATGCCAACATGGTGAACGACGAACGCGAGCTGCTGGCACTGCGGGGAAAGAAAGAGGAGATCGAAAAAGCGAATGAATTCCTTTATCAGAAGATAAAAGAGTTTATCGACAGCTAACTTTTTTTTAATTTTCAAAAGAGCCGATCCTCTGGAAGAAAAGAGCGGCTGAAAAATATTGGATATGTTAATTGATATTTTCGAGACTGTATCCGCGTGACGTCAGAAGAGCTTTTACTCTATCGCGGTGATTTCCCTGAAGTTCAATAGAGTTTTCCTTCACGGTGCCTCCGCATGCAAGCCGGCCCTTGAGAAACTTGGACAGATCCTCTAAATCGATCTCATACGGATCGAGACCGTCGACAACGGTCACTTCTTTACCGTACCGTCTCTTGCTGACTTTAACGCTAATACGCTGCTGTTCTTTTGCGACTTCTTCACAAATACAGAGTTCCTTTGGTAAACCACATTTCGGGCAGATGCCACTGTTCATTGCAGTAGTTAGTTGGTGCCGGCGAGTTAAAATATATATGGTTGACCCAAGGGGTAAAACATGCCGAGAGTTATCCTTTGAAATTATAATAATAAGAGAATATATATCAACCCATTTTTTAACGCGAATCATGATTTAAGGAAGATTGGCTACATCCCTACACCCTCACCTCCCCCCCCAAAAAAAAGAAAAATACACATTATTCCTTGACGTTTTTTTTTAATTTACACTCTGTTTTGAATCGTTTTCACCTGATAGATATTATAACAAAATGCAGCCAGCATATTTTTCACTCGTACTCTTTGCAGCGTTGTTACCTTCAC
>NIZU01000086.1 GCA_003315675.1 Methanocorpusculum sp. MCE | reverse complement strand
TTTTGCGTGGGGTTTCGTTGGAGGGAGGAGGAATTTTGGTGACTAGTGATCTTGTCAGAGGGAGTTTTTCGGGATGAAAAGGAAAAATAGTGAAGTACTGTAATCGGCTCCGCGTGGCCGGGACGGCGAAACGAAAAATGCTGGAAAACCCGCGTCGCGGGTTTTCTTCAAAGAATCCCAAATCCTCGTAATTAGAAAAATATTGATATTTTCTCGGGAGAAAACCCGCGACGCGGGTTTTCCAGCATTTTCCACGCTGACGTTCCGGCCGCATCGAAGATCGCTCTGACTTCGATGCCTTGTGCCGCTTTCTCTGCAAGAAGTTCGATGATCTGATTGCCCAGTTCATCGTCCCGGATGATGAAATACTCCAGATGGATGTGATGTTTTGCCCCACGAATCGCCTCTTTGAAGGCTTCGAACTTCATCTCCCCGTCGGTGTAGAGCGTGATCTCGTTATTTCGGGTTAAAACCGCGTTGTCGAGACTGAGATGGAGGGCGATCGTGCTGTCGAACCGTGAAATGTTCGGGGCAAGTTCCAGTGCATTCTCCGTGATTTTGTGGAACTGTTCCTCAGCCTGGATTGCGAGCATCAGATCGGCCTTGGTCTTTTTACTGGAGATATGGGAACCATACAGGTGCCTGCCGAAGAACAGATACATTACCAACCCGAAAAACGGCAGGAATACCATTACCATAACCCAGGTCAGTGCCGCCTGGGGGCTGCGTCTTTCCAGGAAAATGACGACAATACATGCTGCAATATCCATCAGCACAACTATCACCTGGAAAAACCACATAAGCTCGCCGAAGATGACGGACAGCAGATCAATCATAGGATACATGAGTATGCTTTCAAAGGATGATAAAAGTTGATGTATCTACACCGCGAACGATACAGGTATTGTGGTATCCTACAGAATGCTTTTCGAGTATTGGGGGATGGGGTTATTAGTTGCCGCCGTCATTTCTGCGTTCGCGGGACTGCTGGTTGGAAATGCGTATGTTCTCTATCTGGTCGCCGGAATATGTCTGATCCTTTCGCTTTTGTGTCTTGTAATCGGACGCTGTGTTTTCAAAGAGGGTGCGTGATTATGCCGGTCATTACGTTTTCCCGCAACGTGTTTCTTCCGCTGACCAATGTCTGTGCAAATACCTGCGGATACTGCTCGTTCAAATCCCCGGTGGCCGAAGGCTGCGTCATGCCAAAAGAGGAGGTCATCGCCACGCTCGAACGCGGGGCGGCGTTTTCCTGTACTGAAGCACTCTTCACGTTTGGCGAACGCCCAGAACGCGAAGCCGGGTTTGCGGCATACATAAACCGGATGGGATACCCGGATATTATTTCCTATTGTAAGGACATGAGCCGGTATGCCATATCGCTTGGGATTTTGCCGCACACGAATGCCGGCATCCTTACCTATGAAGAGCTGGAAGATCTCCGGCCCGTGAACGCGAGCATGGGTCTCATGCTTGAAACGACCGCCGATATCCCTGCGCATGCTCACAGTCCGGGCAAAGATCCGGCAGTCAGGATAGAAATGATGGAGAATGCCGGCAAACTCAAGATCCCGTTCACGACCGGACTTCTGCTTGGGATCGGCGAAACCCGGGATGACCGTATCGAGTCGCTCGAAGTCATCCGCGATCTGCATAAAATATTCGGGCACATCCAGGAAGTGATCGTCCAGAACTTCTGTCCGAAGGAAGGTACTGATATGGCTTCGTTTCCGGGAGCATCGACCGAGGTGATCGGGGATACCCTCACGCTTGCAAAAGAGATCCTGCCCTCGGACGTTTCCATCCAGATCCCGCCGAATCTGGCCGACGCCTCTCTCCTTCTCGATCTCGGCGTGACGGATCTCGGCGGGGTGTCGCCGGTGACGATCGATTACATCAATCCGGAACATCCCTGGCCGGCTCTGGATGCATTGAAAGACATTGCCCGCGGATACGAGGTAAAAGAGCGGCTGTGCATTTATGAAAAGTACTGCACTCCAGCTTGGGTGGCGCCGGAGTTATTTGGGCTCGTGAGCGAACTGGCGAAGAAAATCTACTGATCCACTTTTTGCCTTCCGCAGAATGCCCGGTTTAATACTGAACTTCTTTATCTCCACAAACAAATAGTAGGGTACATGGATGACGTCTGTCCCGCCCCGGTGAAGGAACGGTATTGGGAGATCGATGCAATTCGCGGTTTTTCGCTTCTGGCGATGATTCTCTTCCACACCTTCTTTCTTCTGGGAGTTTTCCACATCATCAATGTGGATGTGTGGCTGGGGCTTGGGGTCTATCTGCCTCTTGGGACAAGCGTTTTCGTCATTATATCCGGGACCTCCCTGATTCTTCGTCACGGACGGATGATCGATAAACCGCGCCGGGCCTATTATATGGCTATACTGAAACGCGGGCTGGAAATCATGCTGATAGGCCTCGTGGTCTCCGTTATTGCGTCCCTTCTGATTCTGGTGTTCATCACCGATGGAAGATACGTGTACTTCAACTTCCTGCAGATGATGGCTCTCTCAATGATTCTGTGCATCCCCTTCTTACGGTTTGGGAAATGGAGTCTGATCCCTGCGGCATTTTTCATCCTGCTCGGTCTCTTTCTCGAAACGATCAAAGGACCCGCCTGGCTGATGGTTTTCGGGATCCTGCCGCCGGATTTTCATCCGCGTGACTTCTTCCCGGTCTTTCCGTGGGTGGGTGTTATGCTGCTTGGCGTTTTCCTCGGCTCTCTTCTGTATCCAAACGGGATCCGCAGGTTCAATCTTCCCTCGGCGGGTAAGATCGGGCAGAGTCTTGCACGTATCGGCCGGTATCCTCTCGAGATATATCTGGCTCATGTTCCCGTGATTGGGAGTGTCATTCTCGTGATCGTCGTACTTTCCGGTCTGCTCGGTTGTCCCATCGGGCATCTTTGACGGTGTCTAAGGAACTTACTTATCTGCTTAACACATACATGCCTGAAACAATGAGCGAAGAACAGTGCAGAACTCCGGATTCTCCCACGTCGGTAAAAAGCGAACGGTACTGGGAGATCGATGCCTTCCGCGGTCTTGCCCTGTTTGGAATGCTCTATTTTCA
Source organism: Methanocorpusculum sp. MCE (assembly GCA_003315675.1). Lineage (GTDB taxonomy): Archaea > Halobacteriota > Methanomicrobia > Methanomicrobiales > Methanocorpusculaceae > Methanocorpusculum. Next base: position 22,075 of record NIZU01000086.1, on the reverse strand, counting down.
TTTTCTCGCCTGTCTCGTGATGTTTCACATTCTTCTGGAGACTCCCGAGTTTCTGTATTATTACAGTCCGATCGTGATCGTGTCCGCAGCGTTCATTTTCATTGCCGGCGTTGCAATCGTTCTCAGATATAACCGGATGCTTGGAAGGCCTATGCAGGCATACTGCCGCGATATCGCCGTGAAAGCTCTGGTTTTGTTTTTTATCGCCATGTGCATCACGGCGCTGACCTGGCTGGCTTCCGTGGTTATTTTCAACGATGACGTGTTTGTCAAGTTCGGCTTTCTCCATATGCTGAGCATATCGATGCTGATCGCGATACCTTTAATCAGGTTTGGCAAATGGAACATCTTGTTCGGCATTCTGATCATTCTGATCGGGGTGTTCATCATTCCGGGCATCCATGATCCCAGCTGGCTCTATCCTCTCGGCATCCACGAGGCGGACTTTATGGATCATACGCCGGATTATTTCCCGCTCTTTCCGTGGAGCGGATTTATTCTCTTAGGCATTGGTCTTGGCAATATCTTCTACCCGAAAGGCGTCAGGGCGTTTTCTGTATGGCAGCCGAAACTCCTTGGAAAATTCTTTGCCAGTCTCGGTTACGGCAGAACAACGCTGATCGTGTATCTTGTCCATATGCCGATTTTCTTTGTTATGCTGTGGGTGTTGAGCGTTACGACCGGAATCGGCTATGTTTAGCTGTTCCGAAATTACTTAGATATGCAAAACCAATATGAGTGGAACAATGGGTGAAGTGCGGGAATATGGGGATTCGATCCTGACGGTGTCTGAGGAATCGCAGGAGTCCAAGAGCGGGAGGTATTGGGAGATCGATGCTATCCGCGGGATCGCCATTCTCGGCATGCTGTTTTACCATCTCCTCGCCTGTCTCGTTTTGTTCCATATAAGTGTCGAGGATCCCCGGTTCCTTGCCTATTATAATACGTATATGTTCGGGTCGGGCGTGTTCGTTCTTTTTGCCGGTATCGCGATGATTCTTCGTCATGAACGGATGCGGGGAAGAACCACGAAGGAGTACTATCTGGCTCTGGTTATCAAGGCGATGTTTCTTCTGGCTCTTGGTTTTTGTATTACCATCGGCAGCTGGATCGGGGCTTCGCTTTTCCTCGGCAGCGAGGCATTTATCAAGTTCGGCTTTCTGCATATGCTTGGGGTGTCCATGCTGCTTGCGATCCCTCTTCTCAGATACGGGAAATGGAACATCATTCTTGGTCAGATCATTATTGCGATCGGGGCGTTCATTTTCCCCTACATCAATGATCCGTCCTGGCTCTATCCTCTGGGGATTCATGCGGAGGATTTCATGCAGTATACACAGGATTATTTCCCGCTGTTCCCCTGGTTTGGCGTGCTTCTTTTAGGAGTCGGTCTCGGCAGTGTTTTCTATCCAAACGGCAGACAGGGTTTTACCATCCGCGAGCCGGGTAAAATCGGGGAGGCTTTTGCCAAACTCGGGAACGGGGCGGTGACGCTGTTTATTTATCTCGTCCATATCCCGGTGATATTCGTTATTCTCTGGATCTTCTCTTCCCTGACGGGAATTGGGTATTTGTAGTATGATTATTGATATAGTAAACTCCGACTCGGACCCTGCCGGGCGAAAAATCCGCTCGGCTATCGACGAACTTTTGAAAAATCCGCCGGAGGGGGGTTTCCCTCTTTTCGATGGGAACGAGGTGACGTTTCACACCGTTTCCGGCCGGATCATCCATGCGGAAAAATCCGCGGTGAACCCTGATGCGGATCTGATCATTGTTGTTTCGCGCCATTCAAGTGTGAACCCGGTTCCGGTTCTAACGGTTCATCCGGCGGGTAACTTCGGGGTTGCGGGGCTTGGCGGAAACGACCGGGAACTGGGTCTGACGCATCCTGCCTGGATGAAGTCGGTTCTGCAGAATCATGCACAGTTCGCTCCGGAGGGGTACCGGGTCTCGTATGAGATCACGCATCACGGCCCGACGGATTTTCCGGTTCCGTTCTTTTTCGTCGAGGTGGGGAGTACGGAAAAGGAGTGGAATGATTCCGCGGCCTGCTTTGCGGCGGCAAAGAGTGTGTTGTATGCCTGTCCGTCGCCGGATCCGATCCCGCTGATCGGGTTTGGCGGTACGCATTATGGGGTTCGTCAGACGGCGATCGGTCTCGAGACAAAGGGGGCGTTTGGGCATATGATGCATACGCGGGATGTCGGTTCGGTTTCCAAGGAGATGGTATCCCAGATGATCGCAAAGTCCGGCGGGGTGTTTGCCGCGCATGTTGACCGGAAAGCGCTGTCGAAGCAGGAGATCTCCCATGTCGAAGGTATTCTTGCCGGGGTGGGGCTGGACGAGATCACCGAAGGCGATCTGCGGAAAATGAATGCGATGTCTTTGGCGACCTGGGTCGCCTACCGCGATCTGGCCGCTTTGACGGCTCCTGATCTGAAAATCTTCCCGCACGGCAGAATATCCGACGGAGAGCCGGCCGTGGTCGAACTTCCCGCGGATCTGTTTTCCGCAGCGTTTCTCGGCTATGAGGAGATTTTTTTGGCAGAGCTGGACAAAATGGGAAATATTTTTCACACGACCGGTAAAGGCGGAAAAATTATGCCGACTTTGTTAACCTCTGCCGAAAACAGGCAGAAGGTATCAGGTGATTTAATAGTCTTATCCGTTCAACAAATAACACGTACACAGGATAGTTTGGTGGAATGTGATCAAATCACGATAGCCCGCCGGCAGTTCGACCCTGTGCTCGCGCGCACGCTCGGGGTTCCGTCAGGTCCGTTGTACGGGCAGCTTGTTGCCGGAAAATCCGTGACTCTTCCCGACGGCAGAATGATCACGCCGGATATGGTCACGAACGTGGTCAGGACATCCATCAAAATACCGGGATTGGAGAATTACTCATGAGATCAATTGTAGAAGAAGCATTATCACGCAAACGGTTCGAAGACGTTGCACGCGACGACACGCCGGTTTCCGCAATTTACGACGCAGAAACCGAAGCTGAACTCGGTGCAAAAACCCGCTCAGTCCGTCCGCAGACACCCGAACCGGTTCAGGCAGCAGCCCCGGTTCAGGCTCCCGCCGTGAAGAAAGAGCAGCCGAAACCCGAGGTTGACTACGCGAGTCAGTACAGTTTTTCAGCTGCCAAGACGACACCGACGGACGAGGATGACGAATTCGACGAGATCCTTGATGCTCTCCGGACAAAAATCACCGTTATCGGCTGCGGAGGCGGAGGGTCCAACACCGTCGCCCGCGTCTATGAGGAAGGGGTGGAGGGTGCGGAAATTTACGCACTGAACACCGATGCCCAGCACCTTTCGATGCTGAGAGGAAGAGTCGGCCGCCGTATCCTTATCGGCCGTCAGACGACCAAAGGTCTCGGCGCCGGCGCAATCCCCCAGCGCGGCGAAGAGGCTGCCATTGAAAGCGAGGATGTTATCCGCCAGGCACTTGCCGGCAGCAACATGGTATTCGTGACTGCGGGTCTTGGCGGAGGAACCGGTACCGGTTCTGCCCCTGTCGTTGCCAAAGTCGCAAAAGAGATCGGCGCTTTGACGATCGCGATCGTTACTCTGCCGTTTACCAGTGAAAGTGCGACCAGAATGGAAAACGCCGAGATCGGTCTCGAGCGTCTCCGGGAAGTTGCCGATACGGTTATCGTAATCCCCAACGACCGCATTCTGGAAGTTGTCCCGCGCCTTCCACTCGTCCAGGCATTCAAGGTCTCGGATGAGGTGTTGATGCGGGCCGTAAAGGGCATCACTGAGTTAATCACGCTCCCGGGTCTTGTTAACCTCGACTTTGCCGATGTCCGGACCGTTATGGAACAGGGCGGTATTGCCATGATCGGTGTCGGCGATTCCGACAACGAGGACAAAGCAACCGACTCGATCAAGAAAGCTCTGCGTTCTCCGCTTCTGGATGTCGACATCACCGGCGCGACCGCTGCTCTCATCAACGTTATCGGCGGACCCGATATGACGATGGTCGAGGCGGAAGGTGTTGTTCAGGAAGTTTATCAGAGAATCGATCCGTCTGCGCGTATTATATGGGGTGTTCAGGTCGATCCGAAGATGGAAGGCCGCATGCGGACCATGCTTATCGTTACCGGTGTCCAGTCACCACAGATTTATGGTAAGCAGGAACAAATATCTAGGGCATCACAATCAAGTCAGGTCCAGCGCTCAAAGTTTGAGATTGACTTCCTGAGGTGAATACATGGCTAAAAACGAGAAAAATACCGATGAAAAAAAGGCACTCCCTTCCATTCAGATAAAGAAACCGGAGATTACGAAAGCAAGTGTCTCAGAATTTTTCAGAAAATACATCCGTGTTCTGAAACTTGCACGCATACCCACAAAAGAGGAGTTCTGGAAAATTTCCGCAGTCGCTGCAGTAGGAATCGTACTTATCGGCGTTCTCGGCTTCCTGATATATCTGATATTTGAATATCTCCTTCCATAACTATGACTGAATCAAAGTTTGGCAATCACTACTATATCTTAAAGACGACATCCAAGCACGAGCGGACCGTTGCCGATAACATCCGCGAAGCAATCGAGAACAATATGACGGACGTCGTCGTCACCGCAGTAGTCGTGCCGGAAGATATCAAAGGCTACGTCTTCGTGGAAAGCCCCGAAGAGCATGCCAGAATCGAAGAACTTGTCGAATCGATCGCTCATGCCAGGATCGTTTTGAAGAATGAAACATCTCTGGAAGAAATCAAACATTTCCTCGTTCCAAAGCCGGCTGTATCCGGTATCGACGAGGGAACTATCGTGGAACTGATTGCCGGTCCGTTCAAGGGTGAGAAGGCTGTGGTCAAGCGCGTTGATCACACCAAAGAAGAAATCACCGTTGAACTCTACGAATCGATCGTCCCAATCCCAATCACCATACGCGGCGACAACGTGCGTGTGATCGATCGCAATCAGGATTGAACCCTGATTTTTCCGCGTGAATGCGGGAAATCTCCATTCATTCTCCAATCAATCTTTTTTTCCGGGGACATTTATCCAGTAGGTTTATGTTCTCAGAGGTCGACCTTAGTGAACCAATGTTGGGCTACCTTCGGGTATGCGCCAACATACGGTGATACAATGGCAGAAACTGTCGAGGTACTGGTACCCGGCGGCAGAGCAACTGCAGGACCACCACTTGGTCCGGCACTGGGTCCCCTTGGGATCAACGTAAAGGCAGTGGTTGATGATATCAACAAAAAGACTGCTGAGTTCAATGGCATGTCCGTTCCGGTAACGGTAATGGTCGATGACAAAAAGAACGTCACGTTAAAAGTCGGTATTCCTCCGACAACCGCTCTTGTAATGAAAGAAGCGGGTGTTGAGAAGGGTTCCGGCACTCCGAACACTCAGGCAGTTGGTAATCTGCCGCTTGAAGCTGTCATTCGCATTGCAAAGATGAAGATGGAATCCATGCTTTCCTACGACCTGAAAACGGCCGCAAAGGAAGTCATGGGCACCTGCGTTTCCGTTGGTGTAACCGTCGAAGGCAAAACTGCCAAACAGGCAATTGCCGCCGTCAATGCAGGCGAGTGGGACGAACAGCTCGCATAAGCGAGTTGACTCGCACCGCTTCAAACGGGTACGTGGATTTCCCACGTAAAAAAATGTACAGTAGTAGAGAACAAAACCATAGGAGATTGGGGAACACTCCAGTCGAAAAACTATGGGAGGCTTCATCAAATGGTTGAAAGAACCCAAATTATAAAAGCTGTTACGGCAGCAATCACGCAGGCCCCCGAGCGTAAGTTCCAGGAAAGTATTGATATTACTATCAACCTGAAACACGTTGACATGGCCCAGCCAAAAAACCGTATTGATGAGACGATTCTTCTGCCACAGGCAATAGGCGTCAAAAAGATCGCCGTTCTTGGTAAGGGAGATATTGTGTCCCAGGCACGTAACGCAGGTGTCGATTTAATTATCGGTCCTGACGAAATCGAGCGTCTGGGCGGCGTTCCGCGTGAAGCACGCAAAATGGCCGGACAGTATGACTTCTTCCTTGCAGAGACTGCGGTTATGCCCCTTGTTGGTCGCTGGCTTGGTCAGAGACTCGGTCCCCGCGGTAAAATGCCGCAGCCGATTCCGCCGACCCAGGACATCACTCCGATCGTCGAGCGTCTGAGAAACTCCGTTAAGGTTCGGTCAAAAGACAGACTCAATATGTCTGTGAAAGTCGGCAACACCGGCATGACCGTTGAGGAAGTTTCTGAAAATATTGACGCCGTCGTAAAGAGGGTTGTAGGAAGACTTGAAAGCGGAGAGTTAAACATCCGTTCCGTCTACGTCAAAACCACGATGGGTCCAGCAGTGAAGGTGATGTAAGTATGGCAATTTATACCCACCATCTTCCCGCATGGAAACGTGAAGAAGTTGAGCAGATCAAAGATCTCGCCGACAAGTATGCACTCGTCGGCTTAGTTGATGTCTACGGTATTCCCGCAAGACAGTTCCAGCAGATCCGCAGAAATCTGCGCAGCAATGCAGTTGTGAAGGTTGCAAGAAACACCCTTGTCGAGCATTCTATGACAGAACTCGGCGGTCACTTCGTTGATCTGAACGGGAAGGTTTCCGAACACTCCGCCCTCATCTTTGCAAACGGCAACCCCTTTAAGCTGTTCAAGTCCCTTGAGCAGACGAAGACAAAGCGTTCCGCAAAAGCAGGCGAGATCACTCCAGAAGACATTGTTGTTCCGGCAGGACCAACTACCTTTAAGCCCGGACCGATCGTAGGAGAACTCCAGCAGGCTGGTATCCCGGCAGCTATCGACGGTGGAAAGGTCAAAATCAAAGAGACCAAGACCGTTGTTAAAGCTGGCGAGGCTATCAACAAGAAACAGGCCGATGTGCTTTCAAAGCTTGGCATTAAACCAATGCCGGTCGGTCTCTCCCTCCTCGCAGTATGTTACGAGGGAGACATGTATCTGCCGGACGTCCTCTCTGTAGACGACGAGGCATACAAGGCAAAGATCACTCTCGCAGCACAGCAGGCATTCAACCTCGCAGTCAACGCAGCAGTTCCAACGGCATGTGCCGGTGTTACTGAAGCTCAGATCGCGATGGCCGTACGTGAGGCAAGAAACCTCGGTGTAGAAGCATCCATCTATGAGATGGGTGTCATCGAGCTGATCATCAGCAAGGCATACAGACAAGCAAACGCCCTGAAGGCAATTTAAACAAATACAAAGGTGAAATCAAAATGGAGTATATTTACGCAGCTCTGTTAGTTCACTCTGCAGGTAAAACTGTGGATGAAGAATCGGTAAAGGCAGTTCTCTCTGCCGCAGGTATCGCAGTCGAAGACTCCCGTGTCAAAGCATTAATCGCAGCACTTGACGGTGTCAACATCGAGGAAGCAATCTCCAAGGCAGCAGCAGCACCCGTAGCAGTTGCAGCAGCACCGGCAGCAGCAGGCGCAGCAGCAGCAGTCGAAGAGGCAGCAGCACCCGAAGAGAACAAGGAAGAAGAAGAAGAAGAGAACGCCATGGCAGGCCTTGGCGCACTCTTCGGCTAAATCTTTTTTTTAAATAATTAATCCGGCATCGTCGCCCGATGCATTTTTCATCGTTTCGGATATTTTCACGAAGGGGATCTGTTGTTGAAAAATCAGGTTTTCTTATCCCATCTGCGGGTTTCGACCTGAATCGTTTCCAGCTGCGAGAGCATTTTTTTTCTCGTTTAAGAGGTCCCGGCGATCGTAGAGATAGAACTCTACGGGTCTCCAGAGGGCGACCCAGCCGATAATAACAAAACTTTGTCCGATTGCGTATATGATATCATTCTGATTGTGAATGCTTGTCACCACGCTGCTGAGAATCAGACAGACCTAGAGAAAAATCAGTCCCCGGACGAGATATCTTCTTCCTTTGTTCACGGCCTGTTTGTATTTCTGGGTTGCCGAACAGAATCTCTGAGCAAAATGGGAATGGATTGCCTGTTCAATATCCGTGCGTGTCTTTTCATCATCGTAAAGGGTCCCATCCAGATATAATATAATCCTCGCTGAACTGCGGTTATCGTTTTGCATGTCCTCAAGCGAGTCCATGATGTAGGACTCGGTTGCCTGATTGATCTCCTTTTCGTCGTTTGGCGCAGGGTCGAGCAGATTATAGAACTGTACGGGATATGCTACCCTCAGTTCGATATCGCTCCATTTCTCGTGTAATTCACATGACGTCATATGCGTCCCTCCTTTGCCAGAATCCCGGCGGTAACAACCTGTCCGCAGGAGATGCATCCGTCGCCGAACGGATATCTCGGATTCGTGAGGCAGACAACACCTGATTCTTTGAGCGTTTCAATGATCGTTTCGCGTATGGAACGGTTGATTGCCACGCCTCCGGAGAGTGCTGCAGTACGTATGCCGGTTTTTTCGACTCCCGCAAGCGCTGTATCCGCGATACCCTTTGCGAGAGTAGTTTGGATCGACGCGGCGATGTCTTCAACGGATATGCCGTCAGAAACCATCCCCATTCCCTCACAAAGGATGGAGGATGTCAGCAAAACATCCCGGCCGTCCCGTGATTCAAGGGTGATCTCCATCGGCTGGGCAACACCCCGTGCGGCATATGCCTCCAGCATCATTGACGGTTCGCCGTCGTATGTTCTTTCACGGCATATCCCGAGTAATGCCGCAGCTGCGTCCAGAACCCGTCCCGTCGACGTCGTGACGGGAGTGTTGAATCGTTTTTCCGTCTGCTGGGCAAGGATTCTCAGAGCCGTGTCGTTCCATCCTCTGCTCTGAAGAAGAGACAGGGTCTCTTCATTTGGAAGAATGCCGTAGAGCATTCTCTCCGGGAATTTTGTTGCGAGATCCCCTCCGGGCATAAGAACCGGTTCAAGATGTCCGGTCCGCATATATCCGTTTCCCGGCGATCCCGCAAGAATCTCCCCTCCCCAGATGGTTGCATCCTCTCCGTATCCGACCCCGTCGATCGCGATACCCACAACCTCCTCGGTCGTCACCGAGGCGATATGTGCGCAGTGATGCTGAACCGGGCAGAGAGTTGCTCCATACCGCTCGGCAAGTTCCTGAGCGACCCGTGTACTCAGAAACTGTGGGTGGAGATCGTGAGCAATGATTTCTGGAATCGATCCGGTAAGACAGGTCAGCTTTTCGATCGTCTCCTCTAAATATGCGACGGTAGGGGGGTTTCTGATGTTTCCGATATGCGGCGAAGTTATCAGAAATCCGCCCTTATAGATAGTTGCATTCGCGTTCAGCTCCGGCCCTACGCCGAGGATCTGTCTATCCCCGAGATCCATTCTTGTTCTGAGCGGGGCAAAACCCCGCGACATTCTGATAAGATACCCGTCTCTTACAACCGAATCATCGCACCGATTCACGATCTCCCGGTCGTGGGTGAGAATATAATCCACAACCCGCCCCATCTTTTCGATGATGGTTTTCGTTTCGGTGATCATCGGTGTTCCGGGAGCGTTCGCGCTCGTCATTATCAAAAGCGGGGTCCGGAGTTTTGCAAGCAGCAGGTGATGGAGTCCCGTGTACGGCAGCATAACGCCGAGGTTGTGGAGCCGGGACAGGGACATATGGGCTGCCGGATCGATCTTATCGAGGATCATGATCGGATGAACCGGTCCTTTGAGGAGATTCCACTCCTCCTTTGTCGGCTCGACCACAAACCCGCCAAGCGTTTCCGGCTTCATCATCACGGCGAGCGACTGGTTCGGCCGTCCGAGATTTTGTTTCAGGCGTTCTGCCGTTTTTTCAACACAGCAGATATGAAATCCCCCAACCCCTCTGACGGCAACAATATTTCCCGCATCCAGCAGCTCTGCTGCGGCAGAGATAGGGTCGGGTTCTTTCGTCTCCTCTCCCGATCCTTTCAGCAGAGAAAGTTTCGGTCCGCAGTCCGCGCAGGCGATCGTCTGGGCATGATGCCGCCTGTTTCCCGGATTTTCATACTCTTTCAGGCAATCCGTACATGCCGGAAATTTATCCATACTCGTTCGTTCCCTGTCGTAGGGGACCGATTTGATGATACTGTATCTTGGTCCGCAGTCGGTACATGAGGTTGCCCAGTATCCAAAATACCGGCTGTTTGGATCCATAATATCGTGCAGACAGTGTTCGCAGGTCGCAATATCTGCCGGCACGAATCCCGTCCTTGCCCCGTCCTGACTTTTCAGAATAGTAAAACCAGCCGGAGGATGCCAGTCGTGCAGCGGCTCGACAGACACTGAGTCGATCACCGACATCTTCGGTCCTTTTGAAATCTCGCGGCAGAACGCATCGAACTCCTCGCCGGCAGCATCGATCTCCACTTCGGTCCCGTGATTGATGACCGTCCCTTTTATTCCAAACCGTTGTGCCTGGGCATAGACAAACGGGCGGAATCCTACTCCCTGTACAATCCCGCGCAGGATTATTTTACCAGACTTCATCAATCCTTCTCAAAAAGGATTATAGAATCACAGACAATATAAGTGTAGGGTTTTGTGCCCCACATATTTTCTTTGTGGAGCGCCCATACTACAGAATAGGAGATATACCATGCCTGATGATCCATTAACCAACATCCTTCGCAGCAAGCGTGAAACGACCAGATTCCAGGTCTTAGTTGAGGTTGCCGAACACCAGCCGTCGATCCGCCAGCAGGAAATTGCGGAAAAACTCGGCGTGACCCCCCAGGCAATATCTGAATACGTCCGTGACCTCACCGAAGAGGGGTACATCAGTGCTGAAGGAAGAGGAAGATATTACGTCACCCACAAAGGGGTCGAGTGGGTCCTGAATAATGCGGAGATCTTGGAGTCCTATGCACGCCACGTTCGCCGGGATATCATTCATCAGGTTGTAACCTGGGCCGCCATTGCGGATTCGGATCTGAAAGCAGGCGATTCGGTCGGCGTGTACATGAAATCCGGCTGGCTGTATGCGGGCCAACGTCCTCAGACTGCGATGGGCATGGTCACGGCCGATGCCTCGGAAGGCATGGATGTCGGCGTAGCGCGGCTTGCGGGAATCATTGAGCACACCGAAGGAAAGGTGGATGTTGCGAAAGTTCCGAGGATCGAACGCGGCGGCTCGAAGATGGTTTCGACGGAAAAATTCCTCTCTCTTGCAAAAAATGCCGATATCGTTGCTACCGTTGGACTGGAAGCCTATCTGGCCTGCAAAAACTCGGGCATCAAACCGGATATGTTTTTCGGGGCCCGGGAAGGAACCGTCGAGGCGGCATTCCACGGAATGCGCTGTCTGATCCTGATTGTTGACGAGGAGTTCACCGATTTCCTGAAACGTCTGGAAACCGCGGGTCTTTCCTATACGATCCACGAACTGGTGACCGAATAACGTGACGACCATCGTCCAACCCTGGAAAAAGGGGTATAAAGTCTATTTTTGTGACGACGCAAAGGCAGGCAAAATCAAACATGTAGGGACTGTTGAACTCGAAGAAACCTCCAAAGGGATTCGCCCGTCCGAGTTTTTCGTCAGAAGACCCGGAACATCCCACGCCGAGAAGACGCCCACAAAGGAGTTCATTACGGTCCTTCGGGGAAACGGACCGATCAAACTTACCCAGATCATGCCGGAATTTCAGGATTTCCTCAGAGGCATGCAGTTATCCTGGGAGACAACGATCCTTTGCCGGACCTGTCTGTTTGACGATCATATAACCCCTCTTATCGAAGAGACGCGGATCAGATGCGGGCAGGAGTATGTCTGTCTCGACTGTGCAAAGCGCGAACTCCGCCGCGAGCTTGGCCATATTAAACATCTCGGGAAACGGACCCAGCTCCATATCGAAAATCTTCTGGAAGAGTATCGTGATCTGGATATGGTGCTCGCGATTCTTCAGCCGGAGTCTCTCGATACCAAGAAAACGATGTTCGACCGGCTCGAGGCCCACGATCAGACGCCGACCGAACGGATCGAAAATCTACCGCTGCCACGGGCATTTGTCGATCTCTGCGGTGTTGAAACTTTGATGCCTGCCCAGCAGCGTGCGGTCGAGTCGGGTCTTTTGTATGGAAAAGATCTGCTCGTTGTCGCCGCTACGGCGAGCGGCAAGACCTTCATCGGAGAGATGGCGGGGCTGAAAAATTATCTCGAAAAACGCGGGAGAATGCTTTTACTGGCCCCTCTCGTCGCTCTTGCGAACCAGAAGTATGACCGTTTCTCTGAAAAATACAAGTCGGTGACGCAGACATCCATAATGACTGGTGTGTCCCGGGTGAATCTGCCGGAGACCCGTCCGGTTGGAAATCGAGGCGCCGGCGGCGGGATCGTTGTCGGAACCTACGAGGGTATGGACAATCTTCTCAGAAAGGGTATGCCGGTCAGCAATATCGGAACGGTTGTTATCGACGAGGTCCAGATGCTCGAGGATCCTGAACGGGGACACCGTCTCGACGGGCTGATCGCACGGCTGAAATACGTCGCCCCAAAAGCTCAGTTCCTTTATCTTTCGGCAACGATCGGTTCACCGAACCTTCTCGCAAAAAAACTGAATACCGCTCTTGTTTCGTATGCAGAACGTCCGGTTGCTCTGGAACGCCATCTGATTTTTACGGAAAAAGACGGGAAGATCCCGTTCATCAAAAAACTGGTGTTCGAGGAGTTCAACAAGACCTCTTCCAAGGGGTACAAAGGTCAGACGATCGTTTTCACGAATGCACGGAGCAGGTGTCATACCATAGCCGAGGCAATCGGAGGGACGGCCGCACCCTATCACGCCGGACTTACTTCCCAGGAACGCCGGGCCGTAGAACAGCAGTTCGAGGAAGGAAAACTCGCCTGTGTTGTAACGACCGCGGCACTGGCGGCCGGTGTGGATTTTCCTGCGAGTCAGGTCATATTCGATGCTCTTGCGATGGGAATCGACTGGCTCTCCGTTCAGGAGTTCCACCAGATGATGGGCCGTGCCGGGCGTCCTGATTTCCATGATCTTGGACGTGTTGTTGTTCTCGCCGAACCGGGTGTCTCGTATTCGCGTGAAACGAAACTGACCGAGGAGGAGGTCGCCATCCAGCTTTTTAAAGGAGATATGGAAGAGGTCTCGCCGGTCTACGACATCGAGGAAACATCCGAAGAGTTTGCGGCAAATGCCATAACCTGCCGCGGCCGCGAGGCCGATATTATCACGGTTGGAAACAGTATGGTCGGTGTGGGAGATGATCCGATTCAGGAACTTCTCAAACACAAACTCGTCAGAAAATCCCGTGGTTTTCTGGAACTCTCCCCGCTTGGAAAAGTCATGGCCGAGCATTTCATCGGCATGGAGAGGCTCCTGGAGATCGATAAACTCGTCCGCGTGATGAATGATCCTCTGGAAATGATTGCCGAACTTTTCTACATGGAGGAGGAACGGGAGAAAGAGAAGCGCCGAACCGACCGCCGTTCTACCGAGCGAAAGGAAGCTGCCTGGATCGGCGACAAAAAAGCCGCTGCAAAACCAACTGCCGAGCCTGCATGGGTCGCGAAAAAGAAAGAGATCCATGCGGTGGAAAAGCATGTCCACGATGATGAACGGCGCAAAAAGGCCGGAACCCGCAAGCTCCGCCGCGAAGAGGAAGAGGTGGAAGCGGCGAAACCTCCGCGCCGTTCGAGCAAGGAGATGGAAGACAGGGTTGAGCGTAAAAAACGCGAGGCTTCCCAGTTCATCCCTCCGCCGAAGCGAAAACCGCGCGAAGGAACCGGTATTTCTGGTAAAGGGGCCGGAGCCGGTCCTTCAGGTGATCCGGTCAATATCATCGAAGGCGCTGTCGATCTCCGTCGTTCCGGAAAATACGATGGGGCATTAAAGATCCTCGGCAATTATGTTGCCGATAATCCGAAAGACAGCCGTGCTCTGGTCGAACTGGGCAAGGTGTACGACCTTCGCGGTGGACGGGATACGGCGTATCACTGTTATACGAAAGCTGCAACGGCTAATACGCACACTTGGGAAGCAATGGACAGACTGACTGCCTTTCTTATCGGGATCACAGTTGATATCGATACGGATACCGGTGACTCCGGAAACCAGCCGGCTGTGGTGAAAAAGAAAAAAGAATGAGATAATCATCTCATTTTCGTATGAGTATCTACTGAGCGCGATCCCCGCTGATGTTAGACATTACTGACACTGAGTGCCCATTTCATAGAGTGCATACAGTTCATTTGCCGCCTCTGCTCCGGCACGCCGCATTGCCTGTTCGATTAACACTTCTGCACACTCCGTGGGCAGACAGGTTATCCCCTCTTCTCCCACGCGGATGAGTTCGATAAGCGAGACAAACTCTTCCTCTGTGAGTCTGTTAAGCCGTGCCGCGAAATCGTCGGCATCCTTTGCATAATGGTTTGCCACCGGCGGAAGAATCGAACGGTACTGATTTTCCGATGTTCCGCAGACAAGCGTATCGCACTCGGGTGCAAGTTTTAACAGAAGAGCTATATCGTGTTCTGATAATATGCGAGATATATCCTACATTGGGGATTCATGGATTAATTAGGTTCCGCAAAGAGAACATAGATCCCGCGAGATCCGAAGAACGTAGAGAGTCTCGCCGTCTTCCTGCCGCTCCTCTACCGTCACGAGAGCGATCAATCCTTCTGCGTGACAAATTTTCAGCACTTCATCGATGCCGGTAAGGGAGGAGATGAGAAGGAGGATTCTCCCGAATGTCGCGAGGCGTGATGGAGCTTCCCGAAGGAACCGTTCAACAACCTCACGCCCCGAAGGTCCGCCGTCGAGAGCATACTCTAGCCAGTCGTCGAACCGCTCGGCAGGATCTGTTGGGAGATAGGGTGCATTGAATAATATCAGATCGAACTCTCCGCAGACCGGATCAAAGAGGTCTCCTCTGATGACCTCGATGCTGTTTACCTCGTGTGCATATTGTGCCGCGTGGGGATTTATTTCCACGGCGAGAACGCTCGGAGTTACTTCTGATACGGATTTTGCCACGGCTCCCGATCCGGTCCCGATCTCCAGCACCCGGTCGGTTGGTTGTACTTCTGCACGTGCAGCTTTTATCTGGAGATACGTATCTTCTGCGGGAAAATAAATCTGGTTTGTATCGATATCCATTACAGTAGGTCGGTAAGCCGGTTGGCAAGCTCGATAAAATCCAAAACTGAGAGCATCTCGGGGCGTTTGCCAAGCAGATCTTTTGGGAGACTGCTGATGAGTTTCGTCATGGTTTCTTCACCGTAGATGCTTTTCATCCCTTTCAGTCCGTTTTGAATCGTCTTTCGCCGGTGAGAGAAGAGTTCGCGAACGAGAACCGAGTGGACCTCGCGGTTGAGAATTTTGACCGGTGATTCATGCGGGATGATTTTTACGACCGCCGAATCAACTTCCGGCGGCGGGTTGAATGCCTGCGGCGGGAGTTTGGGGATGAGTTCAACATCCGCATAGGTCTGCACCATTACGGAAAGTCTGCCGTATTCACCGTCGCCCGGCGGGGATACCATTCGTTTGGCAAACTCCCACTGATACATCAGGACGGCGGTCTCGAATCCGGTTTCGAGGAGCCGGAACGTGATCTTCGAGGAGATGGAATAGGGAAGGTTTGCAATGGCCAGATCAAATGCGGGAAGCGGGACCTTGGATGCATCGCCGCGGGTGATGGTCAGCTGACCGGTGGACTGTTCGTCTTCGAACTGTCGTTCAAGGTTCGGCAGAAGTGTTCCGTCCAGTTCGACGGCTCTGACGTTTGCTCCCCGCTCGAGAAGTGCTGCCGTCAAAACTCCGCCCCCCGGTCCGACCTCAAGCACTGTCCTCCCCTGAATCGGGACTGAATCGGCGATAAAATCCACGGCGTCTGTATCAATCAGAAAATGCTGATCCTTTGGCGCTTTCATAAAAAAGATTATTTTGAGGTAAAGAGATGATACTTCTCTTCCGGATTCTCGAGTTCAAGCATGATCCGTTCGCGGATAAACTTCTCAGGTTTCTGAAGAGTCTTCACCCGGGTACGGATGTCTTCGAAACTTTCAAACGGTTTTTTCTGTCTTTCTTCCAGGGTGTCGGTCAGTGTTTTTTTACCGAACCCGGGAAGGAGGTTTAACATGTGCATCTTGAGACTGATAGGAACCGCGGTGTTGTAAAACTCCACGAACCGTGCTTCAGACTCTGCAATGATTTTCTCGACTACCGGCTCAAGCTCGCCTTTTGCAGTTGGTGTCAGTTCATCGTAGGATAATCGGCGTTTTACCCGTTCGACATGTTTTCTTTCATCTTCACCGATGTAGACTTTGTCGTGCAGATTGATCGCAACGTCTTTTTTTGCGATGAGTTCGAGGAGTTTGAACTGGTCAGTACCTACTGCGAGAATAATGGATTCACGCTGGTTCAAAGGACGCCGGTCGCTTGCATATCCCCATTGGAGATAGTCAAGAACTATAGCTTCAACTTCCTTTTTATCGGTCCTCTCAGTCTTTGGCGGCATATCTACCACTCACTCGAATTTATGCAGAGTGTCAAGAATCTGATCTAGATCTTCGGGGAGAAGAGTAAATCGCTCTTTCGCGTAAATTGCCCGGATCTCATCACGGCTCTTTGGCATGATGTTTACTATCCTGCAGGCGATTTCCGGCTTCGTCTTCTCCATGGATCCAAGGATAGCAAGGAGGGATTTTGCCGTTTCAACGCTGCATTTACTGAGACTGTCTGCATGGTCAATACTTTTACGCAGTTCGTATGATATGCTTCTGGCGGTGTCGTCACCCTCTTCTCCCTTGGAACGGTTTTCACGGATCGCAATTAGCTCTTCGCGAAGTTCCGGGAGGGTCATCATATCTTCACTGATAATTTTCTTTACTTTCATGCGAGACTCCTGATAAATATAAAATAAGTATGTGGGGGTTTAATTATATTTCTGCGCCGTGAGGTGCTGCGGTCTTGCAATGACAGTTTTGGTTGCATTGCCGTCTTTGATCTCAAGGAGCCAGGCTCTGCCTCTCTTGCCGACGATTGTTCCGGTCTTACCGTGGAATCTCGGGTGGGGCTGACCTTTGTGAACGCTTGAGTCTAAGACAAGGTGAACTTTCTGTCCTTCATCGAAGTTCTGAATGACCTTGGTCACGTTGGGCATACCGCGGGTACGCAGGGTTTTCTGTAACTTATATCTTGTCCGTTTTTTAATTCCATTGTGCTTTGCCATGTTTACTCATCTCCAATATTTGGTAATCCGTCGACCTGCACCACGTCTAATTCGACGACTTTGGCGGGTACGGCGAGGATTTCAGCAAGACTGGGCGTTGTTCTGCCCCCGTCTCCTGATACGAGTTCTTTGATGTAGAGGCCGCCTTCGCCGACCACTTCTAGCCGGTAAAGTCCGTTCTCTTCACCAAGAACTCCTATGTCAATGACCTGTCTCTTTCGAACGAGATCTGCACGTCGATGGGAGACCCGTTCAGGCGTGCGCTGATCAATCCAGGCTCCTTTGAGCTGGGATACGGCGTTTTGCACGGTTTCCAGAGAGATACGGTCATCTATTGAGACTAGAATCCTGTATCTCTTATGCCCTTTGTTTGATTTAAGCATTTCCACCGTTTTTTTGTCGGACCAGCTTTCCAGTACCACTCCTACACGCGGGTTGGCGGATGCATTAATTGCATTTTCCAGCTCTTTTAAATCAAATGTGCGTTTTTTCGGGTTCTGCATCTCCATAACAAAGGGTCTTCCGGTTCCAATCATCACTGCATCGATGTCTTCTCTTCCCGCTCCGTGAAGAACCCCGCAGTCACTGTCAAAAATCCGTTTTGGTGCTTCTGCTATGAGTTCCTCTACAGAAGTGGGGTATTGTTTGCCGGTAAAGTTGCAGATTTCGCAGCCTTTCCCTTTGCATGCGCGACAGTCCCAGTGCGTCTGCGGGATTCCGCGTTCATATTTCAGATATCTGCCGTAGAAGTAGAGGGATGCGATCTGAACCTCGATACAGTCATCGGCGATGTTCAGGACGATGGTGACCTCGGGATTTTTCGGATTTCCGTGTTTTCCCGTGAGGGCGGATACCGCCTTTCCGACTTCGCGGTTCATCTCGGATTTGAGGGGTTCGGGATTTTCGAGCGAAAGGTCGGACCAGAGCATCTCTTCCGATTCCGACATCATGGGGGGAACTCTGGTTCCTATGACGAATTTGTCGTGTTCGATTCCTTGTAATGCCGCAGCTGCTTTTTCGGCCCAGTAGGGAATGGTATCGAATAGGTTGTTACAGACCCAGCAGGTTCCTTTTTCGTATGGTTTGTAGGGGATATTATATGCAAGAGCGTGGGCTATTCTCAGTGAACGGCCGCGTTCTTCATTGGTGAGTCCGAAGGATTTTTTTGCGAACAACCGCCCAAGGCAGTGATCGCAAATATCGCCGTACTCTAATATGGCGTTGACGAGTTCAAGCATTTGATTCTTTATTATTGGACGGGAAACCATTTAGGCTTGTTCTCCTCTCAGGTCGAACTCGTTGAGGATTATTATAATTGTGTGATCGGCGTGGAGAACACGGGGGCCGACAGAGTATTTCGGGAGGTCTTTGATTAGTTCCATCTCCTCTTCGGTGAAGTTATGATGATCGCTCAATATGAAATTCTCCGGCAGGGTCTCTACGGTTCTGATATCCTCTCCGTTTTCGTCGAGGACGGCGAAGGGATGTTCCTGAAGAAGTGTGGAGAGGCCGCTTTTTCTGATGGAGATGCCGGGTGCCGCCCGCTGATATTCTTCTTCCGGGATGGTTACGAGTGCTTTTTTGATCAGTGCCCCCGCACTCCGCTCGTCGGGATTAAGGGATTTGATTTTTTCACCCGAAAATCGAAGTGTGACTGTGTTCGCAGGATCTGCCTGTTCCCCTCCTTTGAGAATCAGAAAGCATTCGGTGTTTCGCCGGAGGTCGTGACTCAGAAAAAACGAGGCATTGATGCATCTGCATAATACATCCATACGTCCGGCTCCGCCCGGCATATCATTTAAGGAGAAGTCCGGTGTCGTGACCGCTTTGTGTCCTATTACTGCAAATCTTAACATTGTGGTAGTATGGTAGGGGGTGTGGAATAAAAAGCTCATCTGGGATTTTTAAGGAAATTCTCAGTTCTTCGAATTCAGAGGGCGCATACATGAGTATCACACACACCGCTTAATAATACAATAAAGTATTACAAATCTTGGTGTAAACACACAACAAAATTCCGCTTTGGATCAAAAGCGCTCTAAAATCACTTAAATTGACAAATAGGGCTGAAATAATGATTTTGGATGATGATCTCAACACCCTCATTTGTAAAGAGAATACTTATATCTCGACACAAAGATACAGTTAAAATGTCCCGAGAGGGGGCAGATATGATAGCTATGCATATCTGCCTGGCCAGTAGGTTTTGTAAAAAACCGGGCCGTGGACGTGAAAAAGTAACCGTCACTAACCATCAGTGACTCTATCAGCGACAATCAGCAATTTTCAGGAAAAGTAACGGTAAAACAGCCAATCAAATCACCTTACAAACGAGGAAAAATTATGGCAAAATACAAAGATGTAATCGACCTTTACGACGACAACGGCAAACTCTTAAAGAGCAATGTCGCAATCGAAAAGATCAGCCCGCTGGTTAACCCGGTAATTAAGAAAATCATCGACGACACCAAGAGGACCGTTGCGGTCAACCTTGGCGGTATGCAGGATGCATTAAAGACCGGTAAGATCGGTAAGCACCAGCAGATTCTCGGTCGTGAACTCAACCTTGATATCGTCGGCAACATCGACGCAATCGAAGCAAAAATCAAAGAGTACGTCTCTGTTGAAGCAGGCGACGACACAATGATTAAACGCTACAACGGCGGAAAACTTCTGCTGGTCAAGGTGCCTTCTGCACGTATCGCAGCAGCAGCAACCTACGATGCAGCTCTTACTTCTGTCGCAGCAGCAACCACTTATGCAGTTGTCGAGCAGTTCAACGTTGACATGTTCGACGCAAACACCGTCAAAGCAGCAGCATACGGTACCTACCCGGTCTCGATGGATCTCGCAGGCGGAGCATGTTCTATGATCATGTCTATCCCCCAGAACAACGAGTCTCTCGGATACGCACTTCGTAACATCCCGGCAAACCAGTCTGTGATGATCACCCACCGTAATGCAATGCAGGGTGCAGCACTCACTGCTGTCTTTGAACAGGCAGGAGAGTTCGAGATGGGTGCCGCTATCGGTCCATTCGAGCGTGCCCAGCTCTTACTTCTCGCATACCAGGGTCTGAACGCAAACAACATCGTCTATGATCTTGTAAAAGAGAACGGCCAGACCGGTACTGTTGGTACTGTTGTCCAGTCCTTAGTCGAACGTGCGATAGAAGACAAAGTTATCAAGCAGGGTGCAGCCGCAAAGGGCGGATACTTCAAACCCTACGAAACCAAAGACCCAATGCTTTGGAATGCATACACCTCTGCAGGAACTCTTGCAGCAACCATGGTTAACTGTGGTGCCGGACGTTTCGCCCAGGCAGTATCATCAACCTTACTGTACTTCAACGACCTTATCGAACACGAAACCGGGCTTCCGGGATCTGACTTCGGAAGAACAATGGGTGTTGCGGTCGGTTTCTCCTTCTTCAGCCACTCCATCTATGGTGGCGGAGGACCGGGTGTCTTCAACGGAAACCACGTTGTTACTCGTCACGCAGCAGGTGTTGGTATGCCCTGTATCGTTGCAGCATGTGCACTTGATGCAGGTACTCAGATGTTCTCTCCCGAAGGAACCGCAAAAGTATACGGTGATACCTTTGGTCAGATCGACGAGTTTGCCCACCCGCTCCAGGCAATTGCAAAAGCAGTTTAAACCTGTATTGATTTCTGCGTAAGCGGAAAGGAATTAGAATGACAGAATCAACATACCCACAACTAAGAATCGTCCCCACGAGATTCCTTAATCCGGAGACCACCGAGATTCTTCTCGAAAAAATCTACACAATAGATGGGATACGCCGCCTTGTGCTCAATGGTCCAAACCTTCCGGCTACCGTACCTTACGGTCCGGCCAGGGGCACGGTCAACAACAACTCACTCCGGCGTGTCATAAAGGTCTGCGGCGAAGATTATCTTCTCCACGTTCAGGTCGGTGCAATTCTTCTTGAATTGGAAGATGCTTCTGTGATTCCGCTTGTCAAGGCGGCATGCGATGATGTCTTCGCTGACAAATTCCCGTATGGAATCACCGAAGGTGCCTACATGCGGTCGAATATGACGACCACCGACTATGCCAAATACGGGATTGTCGATGACAAACGAATTCTCGGAATGAGCGATCCAAAAAGCAAACAGCGCCCTATCATCCTTCAGGGAACTAAATAAACATGCCGCTTGGTCGTGTAACACAACTCGTCGACTGCAGACAGAGTATGGGTATGGGTAAGGGGGGATCTCTTGCTCAGAGGGGAACCATCTCTGAATGTAAAAATCCTGATGTCATCATCGTGGGCATGTCTCCCGGCAGGAGACATATTACAAAACCTGTCTGCGATATTACGTCAGCACTGCGGCAGCAGGGGATAGAATACAGCGTAAGTACCTTGGTGCTGAACGCAGGCAGCGGCGTACCGCCTGATGCGGATATCGGCGGGATATCACTCGGCTCAAATTTCGGTATTCTCGACCGCGAGATAGAACAGATAGAACGGCATAAAGTGGCCGTTCTTCACCACGGCAACATACGGTCTCACGTGGTCCACAAATCAAGGAAGATCCTGCAGGAATGCAGCGTCAATGCTGTAATCGTCTGTCATGCTCCAGTTGATTATGAGGATCTCGCAAAAGCCGGAGTTAAGACCGCATACGTCATGCCAAAACCAGAAGACATTCGGACCAAAGGCACAGTAATGGGACTTGTTACCGGCATCACCCGGGGACAGACGCCCAGTCGTGTGGCCATGTCAGATGTCATTCATGAAGTACTCAGAATAATCAAATCTACAAACTAGGTGAACAAACTATGGCATACAAACCACAGTATGGTCCGGGAACTTCCCGCGTCGCGGAAGTACGCCGCAACCAGATGAACCCGAACGTAAAGCTCGAAAAGATTCGCAGCGTCACTGATGAGGACATCGTCCTTAT
>NIZU01000085.1 GCA_003315675.1 Methanocorpusculum sp. MCE | reverse complement strand
TGGAGTTCGAGGTCGCGGACCCGTTCCATGAGGTCGGCATAGTCGCGTTCGAGTTCTTCGAGGCGTTTTTCCATGTTTTCCTGGGATGTCATGTATAGGAGATTGGCTACATCCATACCCCCTCACCCCCCCCAAAAAAAGAAGAATACCCATTATTCCTTGACGTTTTTTTTTTAAATTTACACTCTGTTTTGAATCGTTTTCACCTGATAGATATTATAACAAAATGCAGCCAGCATATTTTTCACTCGTACTCTTTGCAGCGTTGTTACCTTTACCAACCCTGCATGAAAGATATTTTTGATCACTACATAGGGTCTCTCGCCCTTTGATCTCTTCCTACTTATTCGCAGTTTTCTCCGTTTATCTCGTATGCCAATGGGATGCCCTCTCGCTCCCCTTTTCATTGTGGCACTATATCCCTTGCATTTTGCTCCCTGATATCCCCGATCCCGATAGACCACTTCTCCTTTTTCTGAGAGGTCCACCTGACTATCATGAACATTTGCCGTGGTGGTTTCAATGCGTCGAATAAGATCGTGCGTCGTATCCATGATGGTATGAAGTTTATATCCATAGTGTATTTTGCCGTTCTTGGACATGATTTTTCCATCTTTATCCCGTCGTGTTTTTGCCTGATCTCCTCGCGGCGTGTCTTTCTTACAATGACCGGGTTCAGCATACACAAACGTTGCATCCTGAATCATACCTTGTTCAATTTTCAGACCTTTCAGGTCAAGTTGTCTCTGAAACTCCTGCCAGACCACTGTATCAACGCCTGATTCGGACATGCGCTCCCGAAATAACCAGATCGTTGAATTGTCGGGTATTTTGTCAGGACAGCCAAGAGTTCGCAAGATCGAATCTTGCTCACCGTTTCGGGCTAACGCCCTCACTTACCATGCCAAAAAGAAAGACGATCATAAATTTCACGTTCAACGGCGAGATCAGACAGATTATACCAGACTTCCAGAAGCTGAATCTTGAACATAAGTATGACATCGACATTGGGATGACCGCCCTTGCCGGATTTATTTGCATACATGGATTCAAGAAGAGGGCGAAACACATCCCAATCAAGTGTTTTACCAACGTCGGAGAGACGGTCGCCAAGTTTTTCATAACGTTCGTGATATGCCTGGTTGAGACCAAAGCTGCTGAAAGTCCCCATACATACTACTCAACGTAAGAAAAGAAAGTACTTTATGTCAAAAAAAAGGTTGTTAGAAATTCTCAAATTGTATGCTCCGGGGCTGTGCAGAAACATAAAACCGGTCTGTGACACCAGAAAAAGACAAAGACAAAAAAAAAGAAAAAGATCAGGTCCTCTCGTCGCCGATCTCTTTTACATATGCATCGAAGGTATCGAGAACCTCTTTTTCCGGCTCTCTGGTCAGTTTGGTCACGATCACGATCGCAAGGAGACTTGCAATAACGCCGGGTATCATCTCATAGAGACCAGTAACGGACGCAAGGAACGTACCCCACGTAAAGGAAACGACCCCTCCGGTAAGAATACCTGCCAGAGATCCCTGCCAGTTCATCCTTCTCCAGAAAAGACCGACAAGGATGACCGATCCAAACGTACAGCCGAATCCTGCCCATGCATTTGCAACGATATTGAACACCGTGGCATTTCCCAGAAGGGCAAGGAAGACCGCAATCAGAGATACAGCAAGGACCGTGCCTTTGGAAACAAGAAGCAGACTCTTATCGGCCGCCTTTTTGTTCACGATATTCTTGTAGATATCCTGAGAGATGGCTGATGCCGCGACAAGAAGCTGCGATGAGGCAGTACTCATGATCGCACCAAGCACTCCGCAGTAAATGATACCGGCGATGAACGGCAGAGATGCAAACACATCCCCCGTCATAAAGATGAAGACCTTTTCCGAGTCGAACCCGGCGATCGCTGATGGATCAGGGAACATAATCTGGCCGACCAGTCCGACAAAAATCGCAGCAGTAAGCGTGATGATGACCCAGACCATCGCGATACGGCGTGCTTTGGGAATATCCTCCGGTTTCTCGATCGCCATGAATCTTGGCAGGATATGCGGCTGACCGAAGTATCCGTATGCCCAGGCCAGTCCCGAAACGATCGTAAAGATCGAAACAAACTCAAAGACCCCGTTCGTCGGATCATACTCCCAGAAAAGGGAGAACATCCGCGGATCAAGACTTGCAAGACCGGCGCCTCCGTCCGAGAGAAGAAGAACAAGGGCAATCACCGGCACCACGATAAGTGCAGCCAGCATCAAAAAGCCCATGATCGTATCGGTCAGACAGACGGCTTTAAATCCGCCGGTAAACGTGTAACTGACAACGATCAGTGCGCAGACAAGAATACCGATGACATAGACCATGCCAAGATCGGGATTTCCCAAAAAGCTCAAATCGAGATTGTAGATCGTCACAAGAGAGCTGAAGAGTTTTCCTCCTGCGACGAACTGTGCGGAGGTGTAGATAACGAAGAAAACCAGAATGAAAATAGATCCGATAGCCGAGATCAGTCCCCGTTTTTCGTTGAATCTGTTTGTGATGAACTCAGGAAGCGTGAGTGAGTTGTCTGCCTTGTGGGTGTACACCCGCAGTCGTTTTGCGACAAATCTCCAGTTCAGATAGGTGCCGATTGCGAGACCGATTGCGGTCCAGCCTGCAGAAGAGAGATCGAACGCATAGGCCATACCCGGGAGACCCAGGAGCAGCCATCCGCTCATATCGGATGCTTCTGCCGACATAGCAGATACCAGAGGCGGGAGTTTTCTTCCGCCGAGGATATAGTCGCCGGCGGTTTTGTTCTTCTTCATGAAAAAGAAGCCGATGTATATCATTACTCCAAAGTAAATGACAAAAGCCGAAAGGATTCCGATTAAATTCCAGTCTACCACAAAAATACACTCCATTCATAGACTTTCACCCACACCGTGATAGTGAATGTCTATTAATTACGAGTTATTAGTTGAGTTCCCATAATATTTATGTAATCTTAATCAACAGAGTAGATGGAATGATAGAAGAGATGACAAAGGAACGGGCATACGGCATCCTCGGGCTGCCGGTCGATGCGGATTTTTCCACGACCTCTCTTGCATTCAGGAACCTCCGCAACAAATATCACCCGGATATAAATCCGCGAATGCGAAGGGAATACACGGAAGTCCTTGCCGCGTTCGAGTATCTTCAGCGCATGTTTTCAGACTGAACGGTCTCTATCAAAACATACGAAAATACGGAAAATAGAGAAAAAAATGAAAGCCTATCTTTCTGAGTGAGAGCGGCATTTTTACCGATTCCCGAGGCATTATCGCACCGCGCGGTTGGGGGTATATATACTCACGCGTTGTATCTAACTATTGTAAACACCTGGGATGAGACTTCTGACAGTACCCTTTCGGTTTGGTCCTTCAAAAGTCCACCCACTTTTCTCAGGAATCATTATTATATTCATGTCCCCTATGAATCACTAACAGACCATGATCGAGATATACTCATCCGTAAACGAGAGCAGACTCCCGGTTTTGCAGGACATCATCACGAAAGGCTGCTGGATTCGTCTCATTCGTCCGACGGACGAGGAGGTTTCCTATGTTTGTCAGGAACTCTCTCGACAGAGATGAGCTGACGATCCTTTTGGATGAAGAGGAACGTCCGCGTGTGGAGCATGATACCAAAGCCTCTCTCATTCTCATTGATACGCCGTATGTTCTCACCGAAGACGATGTTGAGTCGTACACCACCATTCCTGCCGGGGTCGTTCTTTTGGCCGACTGCATCATCAGCATCTCTTTGCGGAAAAATCCGATCCTCGATCAGTTTGCAGCCGGCAAGGTCAAAAATTTTTCAACGGAAAACCGAGTCATGTTCATCCTCCTGTTTCTCTACAAAAATGCGGATCTTTTTGTACAAATCCTTCGAAAGATCGATAAGAGAACCGGAGAGATAGAGAAAACCCTCAAAAAATCGACCAAGAACGAACAACTTTTCCATATGCTCACCCTCTCGAAGTCCCTAGTATATATCACCAACTCTCTTAAAGGCAACGATGCCGTGCTGAAAAAAATTTCCAGATCGCAGGTCGCGGCCGCGAATCTAACCGAAGATGACCGGGATCTTCTTGACGACGCGATCATTGAAAACATTCAGGCTCTGGATATGGCCAAGACTTTCTCCGAAACCATTTCCAGTACTATGGGAGCATTTGCCTCGATCATCAACAACAATGCCAACTGGGTGATGAAACTCTTCACCTGTTTTGCGGCGCTGCTGACCGTTCCAATGCTGGTTGCCGGATTTTTCGGGATGAATGTGGCGATTCCCTTTGCAGAACAGCCCCTTGCCTTCATAATGATCGTTCTTGGTTCCCTTGGCGTATCGGCCCTCCTGCTTGCCGTCATGTTCCAGAGAAAAATCATCTAACTTTTGAACACGAAGCAGCTCCAGTCCATGAACTCCCTGCCGCAGGCAAGGTATTCATCCTGAATATGCCGGAGATATCCGTCCATGTTCTTGGATACCGCATTCTGCCAGACCGCAGATTCATACCGGTCCCAGTCGTCGGATGAGGCCGAGATCATGCCTGTAAGGGTGAATCCCAGTTCCCTTGCTGCGGAAGTCAGTTAAAACGCGGTCGGGACCTCGGCCCATTCTCTCTCAAACTCCGGCGGCACCACTGTTTTCTTCCAGACCCGGTCCCCGATAACGAGACTCCCTCCGTCTTTCACATATCCGGCGAGATGATTAAGGGCCGCTTCCGCTCCTCCAAAGATGAATGCCGTACCAAAAACGCTTACGACATCATATGATTCATCCGGGACATATGCGGCGGCATCTTCTTCGATCACCGTAATCCCGGTTCCCTGCAGAAGATCTCTTGCGCGGGATGCCAACTCTTTCTGCAGTTCGATGCCGGTTCCGCAAATACCGAACGCCTTATACCAGAGATGTAAGAGGGTCCCGTTTCAGCATCCGACATCCAGCACCGACATTCCCGGCTTGAGATTAGCATATTTCCCGGCAAGGATCAGCTTTGTTTCGGAAACCGGATTCATAATTTTCATATTGCCCTGTGTCAGCTTTCCAATTTCATAATCGTCCATGACACAATAATAGTTGTCAAGCGTTAAAGCAGTCTTGCACAGATATGTTTGCAGAATACTAAAGTAATTTGTACTTATTGCAAAATATACATAATTTATTATAGATTCTTCAGCCTAATTTATTGACAGGAGTCTTCTGTGGATCTGAAATAATTATCTAGCTCGGTTGTCTTTTGCTCGCTTCTGGTGCTTTTAGCATCCTGTTCGTATGCAATTCTTTCAACCATCGTAACGCTCGCCGTAATAAACGGTTTTGGAATACCCGTCATTCTGGTCGGCAAATTTATCTACGGCTGGATCATCCTTTTCGTACTTGTGGTTCTTATCTGGTTTGTCTATCAGAGAAAGCAGCCGAAGCATAAACCAAACACTCTGCCGCTTTGGAAACGCGTGATCACTCTTATTATCACAGGTATTGTGATGGCTCTCGTAACGGTCTGTTACTTCCTCTCGCTTGGATACCTGCCGATCTCTCTGGCCGTTGTATTACTCTTCCAGTACTCCTGGATTGGTGTGGTTATCGAGGCAGTTACCCGAAGAAAGCTTCCGTCGAGAAACAAGGTGATCGCCTGTCTGGTCATCCTCGTTGGTACGATCCTTGCAGGCGGCATCATCGGCTCGGGCCTATCGCTTGCAGAGATGAACCCTGCCGGAATCGCGCTCGGTCTCCTTGCGGCATTCTTCTACGCTCTGTTCGTCTATCTGAGCGGCAGAGTCAGCCCGGAACTTCCGCCGATGAACCGCAGTTTCTTTATCGCTACTGCCGGGATGCTCTTTGTTCTGCTGTTCGTCGGAACGGTCTATGGAGGAGCCGCAGTCATTGAAGAAATCACCAATGTGAATGCGTTGGCATACAGTATCCCGCTTGGTCTTTTCGGTATCGCGATTCCGATCTTCTTCCTTGCAGTCGGTGCTCCCAAAGTCAGTACCGGTATGGCGACCATCCTGAACTCGGCCGAACTTCCGGTCGAGGTCCTTGCGGCTGCCGTGATCATTCTCGAGCCGGTCGCCGCACTTCGCTGGGTTGGTGTGATCATCATTCTTCTTGGTATCGCTCTCCCGTACATCCTTGAACGAAAAATCACCAGCGGTCTTGAATCATAGACCATCTGAAAAAAATATTTCATATCTTTTTTTGCCTGAGTTTTCAAAGGCAGGGTCTTCTACCCCTAATATTTTATAGCCCCTGAATGTAACACTGATTATCATGAGAAAACTGCAAATGATCCTGTTAGGGACGGCGCTGGTTTTTCTGCTTTTTTCTGCAGCAGTCTCAGCCGATCTGCCCACCATCTCAACACTTTCATGTGATGGGATCACCGCCGGTTCATGTACGTTCCAGGGAAATGTACAGAAAAACGGCGGCTTCGATATTACTGACGTTGGTTTTGTGTATGGAACCTCGCCCTCGGACCTTGCATTTACGGTGTCTGAAGGATACCGAAGTCATTCCCCCGGCAAATACAGTACTGCTGTTTCGGGACTTGCTGCCGGAACGACCTATTATTACAGAGCTTACGCGGTAAATGAACAAGGTACTGCCTACGGCCCCGTCATGAGTTTCACGACCAAATCTGCCGGTCCCGGTCCGTTCAGAATCTCTGAACCGTATCAGAATCAGAATTGCGTCCTGAATGACGGAAACTGCGTGAACGCCCGGTGGAGTGCTGCACCGGGAGCTGCCGGATACCGGGTCACGCTGAGAGATATGACCACGAATACGCTGTGCTTCAGTAACCGGGATCTGGGAGTCGCCACTTCGTATGCCATTCCGCCTGAAAATCTCACCGCCGGTCACGAGTACTGTTTATCGATCTGTGCATATTCCGATGAAGGAGAGACGTGTCAGGAACAATGCTTCTCTGTTCAGGCCGCAAACGGCGTGACGCCGACTCCTGTTGGATCAGCGAACCAATACGGGACTCAGTATCAAAATGCCAGGATACTGGACCTCATCGCATCCGGAGAAGTCCTGCCGCTGCAGAGTAATGAAACGTCAGGCACGCCGATGTACAGATACACGTTTACCGTCAGGACCAATCCCGATGCCGATCAGGTCTGTCTTTATCTCTATTACGGGACCAACAGCAGTCTGATCGGCGTCAACTCCACGTACGTTACGATCGGTTCATCCATCCAGATGCGTGAATTCACGTTTACCCGGACGATGATTTGGGAAGAGGCACAGAATTTGAGTGCTGAGGCATGTATCTATTATGATGGTCAGCCGATCAGGGACAGGGACGGAGCGTATAAGGTCATCGCCGTTTCTTCCCCGGGTCAGGGAAATACCGTAGTTTCCGGCAGCACAAATCAGTTCATGGAACAGATAATGAGGTTCTTTAGGAATATGTTTTCCTGGAACTTCGGCGGATCGTCGGGGAACTAATCCAAAACCTCATCTCTTTTTTTCCTGATGTGGTATTCCTCAGCCCTGTTCCAGCGTCTTTCTGCCCGCAGCTTTTTTTATGCGCAGGCTCTTTTTCTCTTTAGTGATACCGCGGGAATTACGCAATCTCTCTTTCGAACCCCGCAAGCAGACCCTTTGTTAATCTCAACTTTACTTGCCGAACACCTGGAATTTACCGGAATAAAACCTGATAAATTGATATTTTACTTGTTAAATCAGCAAATAAATTTGTATTTATTTATATTAAATAAAATAGTTTATAATCTCCCGCATCCTGAAGTAAGGATATGACCATCATTGAAGATGCAAAGAAAGGCCTCATCACCGAAGATATGAAGGTCGTGGCAAAGTCCGAAGGAGTCACCGAGGATTT
Organism: Methanocorpusculum sp. MCE; assembly: GCA_003315675.1. Lineage (GTDB taxonomy): Archaea > Halobacteriota > Methanomicrobia > Methanomicrobiales > Methanocorpusculaceae > Methanocorpusculum. The sequence goes on along the minus strand of NIZU01000085.1, from coordinate 3,313 downwards.
CATTCGTCGGGGGATCGCCGGCGGTAATATCGTCATCCCGATGACGCCCTACCGGAAAGTCAAACTCTGCGGTATCGGCTCGGGACTTCGAACCAAAGTGAATGCATCGATTGGGACCTCGTCCGATATTGTGAATGTGGAAGAGGAGCTGGAAAAGGCACGTCAGGCAGAACTCGCCGGTGCGGATTCGCTGATGGAGCTTTCGACAGGCGGGGATTTCCTCGATATCCGCCGCCGGGTCTGTGAACAGTCGAATCTTTCCGTTGGATCCGTCCCGCTGTATCAGGCGTTCATCGAAGCTGCCAGAAACAAAGGCGGCGTCGTCTTCATGGACGAGGACGATCTCTTTAAAATCACCGAGCAGCAGGCAAAACTCGGTACGAATTTTATGGCGATCCACACCGGAATCAACTACGAGACCGTGAAGAGACTGAAAAATCAGGGCAGACACGGCGGTCTCGTCTCCCGCGGCGGAGCATTCATGACGGCATGGATGCTGCACAACGAGATGGAGAATCCCCTGTACCGCAGGTTCGACTACCTTGTCGAGATCTTAAAGGAGCACGAAGTCACCCTCTCCTTTGGAAACGGCATGCGGGCCGGTGCCTGTCATGACGCCACGGACCGTGCTGCGATCCAGGAACTGTTGATCAACGCCGAGCTCGCCGATCAGGCGACCGCGGCGGGTGTTCAGTGTATTCTCGAAGGTCCTGGTCACATCCCGCTCGATGAGATCAAAACCAATGTCCAGCTGGAAAAACGGGTCACCAACAACAAGCCGTTCTACATGCTCGGCCCCCTTGTAACGGATATTGCCCCGGGATATGACGACCGCGTTGCCGCTATCGGAGCATCCGTCTCGTCCGCCGCAGGTGCCGATTTCATCTGCTATGTAACCCCGGCCGAACATCTGGCTCTGCCGACCCCAGAAGAAGTGTATGAGGGAGTGATGAGTTCACGCATCGCGGCCCACGTCGGCGATATGGTGAAACTCCCAAAGACCCGCGAAGCCGACCTCGAGATGGGACACGCAAGACGCGATCTCGACTGGGAACGCCAGTATGCCGTCTCGATCAATGCCGAGAAGGCACGCTGCATCAGAAACTCCCGCATGCCGGCCGATTCCGATGCCTGCACGATGTGCGGAGATTTCTGTGCGCTCAAGATCGTTCAGAAGACGTTTAATTTCTGAAACGGGTTCATCCGCAGGATGGACCTCAGCGGAGAAAGCCGCAGACCATCTGACTCAAATCTGCGGCACAATCCCGTACACGGCGATATTTTTTCGCCGAGTGCCCGGACAATTTCAGGGATCTGCGGTACCGCAATCTGAACAACAAATCCATTTTTCATTTCTGTGATCTCTCCTGCAAATCCGAGTTCATTCACAATCTCCTTTGCAGATTGTTGATCTCCAACCGTAAACGAGACGGATATCTTTGCATTGCTGTAATCACCGGGTAGTTTATCCAAGGAAGTATCACCGCCCATCTGCATTTCGCCCCCCTGCCCGTCACCAATCTTCGATATTTTTTTTCTCCGTTTGTTCAGCCCCACCTCCTTTTTCATATCTCATCACTGCCCCGTTCAGCTGATCCGCGATCGTCTGTTCCATATAGGCTACAATCATCTCCGGAGAAAGATCGATCTCGCCTAAAATCCAGCTTTCCACTATTCCTGCAAAAGCTGCCGTATAGAAATGCGTTAGATACTCAACATATCCTTCTGAACTTGGAAGATCTCGTCCGTAGGCCAGCACGACATCCCGGACGATCCTCTCCAGATCCGCCGTAAAGAAATCCTTAAGCGTCTCGCGGCTCAGAGAATTGAGCGTGCATACGCACATCTCCCGGTTCGCAGAGATATAGCCGAACAGCTGTAAAATCTTATCCTGCCAGCACAGGACCTCCTCGCTGCGCATCAGGAGATCGAACGCCTCCTCCTCGTACATCCATCGGACCAGATCGTGAACATCCTCGAAATGATAGTAGAACGTCTGCCGGTGCATCCCGCATTTTTCCGTGATCTCCTTTACGGTGAGCGCATGGAGGGGTTTTTCGCTCATCAGTTTTTTCAGGGATGCCGCCAGCATCTTTTTGGTGATATTGCTTTGGAGAGCCGTCTCTTTCGACATGTGTATATACATATGTCTTGTCGGTTCGTCGTATATTCCTTATGGATAGGATATCGTTAAATATCAAATCATTAGACACCTGTCGCATTTTGTCGAAAATTCAAGATGTTTATCACAAATTCGGGGAGACATATTCAGACAACCGGCTAAACGGCTGCTTTTCCTATGATAGACATCCCCGGAACCATCCTGCAAAAAAGAAAACAGGAGAATATCTATCAACCCATTTTTTAACGCGAATCATGATTTAAGGAAGATTGGCTACATCCATACCCCCTCACCCCCCCAAAAAAAAGAAGAATACCCATTATTCCTTGACGTTTTTTTTTTTAATTTACACTCTGTTTTGAATCGTATTCACCTGATAGATATTATAACAAAATGCAGCCAGCATATTTTTCACTCGTACTCTTTGCAGCGTTGTTACCTTCACCAACCCTGCATGAAAAACAGGAGAATATCTATCAACCCATTTTTTAACGCGAATCATGATTTAAGGAAGATTGGCTACATCCATACCCCCTCACCCCCCAAAAAAAAGAAGAATACCCATTATTCCTTGACGTTTTTTTTTTTAATTTACACTCTGTTTTGAATCGTATTCACCTGATAGATATTATAACAAAATGCAGCCAGCATATTTTTCACTCGTACTCTTTGCAGCGTTGTTACCTTCACCAACCCTGCATGAAAAACATTTTTGATCACTGCATAGGGTCTCTCGCCCTTTGATCTCTTCCTACTTATTCGCAGATTTCTCAGTTTATCTCGTATGCCAATGGGATGCCCTCTCGCTCCCCTTTTCATTGTGGCACTATATCCCTTGCATTTTGCTCCCTGATATCCCCGATCCCGATAGACCACTTCCCCTTTTTCTGAGAGGTCCACCTGACTATCATGAACATTTGCCGTGGTGGTTTCAATGCGTCGAATAAGATCGTGCGTCGTATCCATGATGGTATGAAGTTTATAGCCATAGTGCATTTTGCCGTTCTTGGACATGATTTTTCCATCTTTATCCCGTCGTGTTTTTGCCTGATCTCCTCGCGGCGTGTCTTTCTTACAATGACCGGGTTCAGCATACACAAACGTTGCATCCTGAATCATACCTTGTTCAATTTTCAGACCTTTCAGGTCAAGTTGTCTCTGAAACTCCTGCCAGACCACTGTATCAACGCC
>NIZU01000084.1 GCA_003315675.1 Methanocorpusculum sp. MCE | reverse complement strand
ATATGGGGGTATGTCATGTGCGGAATTCTTGTATCATTTCAGCGGACTTGTTGTGTCATGGTGAGCGGAATGGGTGTGTCATATGGGACGTAATATTCAGTGATCTTTGCAGGCTGCGGTTCGAACTGTGTATTGCTGCAGACCGCCAAACTCACCCGGGACCTGACACTGCCGCATGGACATACATTTGAAATCCCCGCAGGTCTCACTCTTACCGTTGCAAAAGACGTGACATTCAATACAGAGAATGCCGAATTGATCTACATCGATAACGCTCTTAACGTAGAAAGCCCTGTTCCAGTAATCGGGATTTTCGCCGGGCTTGGTTTAACGACATTGCTGATATGCAGAAGAGAACGGCGTTAGGCCCCCATCTTCTGTATTTTTTTCTGATTTTGGTCTGTCTGCTCTGAAAAAAAGGTTAAAGATTTTCTATCCGGTTGAGTGCTTCTTCCAGCCGTTCCATGGATGCTGCGTAGGAAATCCTGATCCAACCAAGAGCTCCGAAAGCAAATCCCGGGGTCGCTGCGACGTGGGCTTTGTCCAGCCAAAGATTTGCTGTTGCTCCGTCGTCTCCTCCGCAGTTGATGAATGCATAGAATGCTCCGTCTGCCGGTGCGGTTTTCAGTCCCATGCCGGCAAGTCTGCCGATGACATACTTTTTCCTCTGCTCAAACTCTTTTCGCATCGACTCGACACAGGTCTGGTCACCCGTGAGGGCAGCCACCCCTCCCCACATGGCAAAGGTATTGACGTTTCCAACCGAGTGCTGCATGACTTTATCCATGTACGGGATAACGCTTTCCGGGGCAGAAATATAGCCAAGTCTCCATCCGGTCATCGCGTAGGCTTTCGAAAATCCGTTGATAGTGATCGTGCGTTCGTCCATATCCGGCAGGGAACCCATCGAAACATGTTCCTGTCCGTAAATGAGTTTTTCGTAGATCTCATCCGAGAGACAATACAGGTCCTGATCAATGCAGGCATCGGCAAGGATCCTGAGCGATGAACGGGCGAGGATCGAACCGGTGGGGTTCGACGGCGTGTTAACGATGATCATCTTGGTCTTATCGGTGATTTTTTCGTAGAGAGATTCATCGACCTGAAAGGATTCATTGAGAGAGTGGTGGACCGGTTTTCCCCGGGCGATGGTGATGCAGGGATCATACGAGACCCAAGCCGGATCAAGAATGATCACTTCATCACCGGGATTCAGGCATGCCGTCATAGTGATTCTTATGGCGTCTTTTGCCCCGCTTGTACAGAGGATCCGGTTCTGCGCAGTTGGTATATGGTTTTCCGTATTGAGTTTATCGGCGATCGCTTTGGTCAGGGCCGGGATTCCCCGGGATGGTGCGTAATGCGTCTCGCCCCGGTGTAGGGCGTCTATTGCAGCCTGAGTGATATGTGCAGGTGTAGCGAAGTCAGGCTCGCCGACAGCGAGGCTGATGACATCGACGCCGTTTGCGATCATCTCCTTTGAACGGTTGTTCATCGCCATCGTCGCAGACGGAGGAACTGCAGCGATGTTTTCTGAAAGAGGCAACATACTATCTATGTCTGTTGTGCAAAATATTTAAGGAAAGACGTTGGTCTGAAAAAAAGGTTAGGATAAGATATCGACTGCTGCGGAAAGTCCGTCGCCTTCGAGCTTGTAGCCGGCTTTTTTGAAGCACATCTGAACGGCTGCAACGCTCGCGATGATCTCCGGCGTATCGATGATACCCATATTGCCGATTCTGAAAATCTTTCCTTTGAATCTGTCCTGCCCGCCGGCAAACTCGATTCCCATCTTTTTGCAGGCCCCGCGGATCTTTGCATCCTCGACGCCTTCGGGATAGAAGAATCCGGTTACGGTGTTCGAGGCTTTGTGCAGAGCGTCAACCTGCGGAACGAGGGAAAGTCCCCATGCCTCGCCGGCAGCGCGGACTGCGCCGGACATTTTGTGGTGACGGGCGATCCTGTTTTCGAGTCCCTCTTCTTCGATGAGTCTGCAGGCTTCGCGCAGTGCGAGGAATAACGGCACCGCTGGTGTTGCCGGGGTCTCCATTGGGTTGCCGTCGGCGGATTTCTTTGCCTTCTTCAAGTCGAGGTAGAACGGTCTGTTCTCGGAGAGTCTGTCCCAGGCTCTTTGTGAAACGGAAACGGCGGCAAGTCCTGCGGGGGCTGCAAGACATTTCTGGCTTCCGACGATTGCTACATCGGCACCCCAGGCATCGGCCTTCACGACATCTCCGCCGATCGACGTGATCGCGTCAAGGATGAACAGTGCATCGTATTTTCGTGCGAGTTTTCCAACCTCTTCGGCCGGGTTGAGGATCGCGGCGGACGTCTCATTGTGGACGAGGGTCACGACTTCGGCACCGTTTTCCAGTTCCTGTTTCAGGGCTTCGAGATTCAGCGCATGTCCCCATTCTGATTCGAACATCGTGGTCTCGCCGTAGATCTTGGAGATCAGACCGAGTCTCTCTCCGAACTTTCCATTCACAAGAGACACGATCTTCTTGCCTTTGGCAAACGAGCCGATCGCGGCTTCCTGACCTGCAGTTCCCGAGCCGGAGAGGACAAGCATATCGTTTTTCGTGCCGAAGACGGGTTTCAGACCTCTGACAATATCTGCATAGCAGTCGCCAAACTCCTTACTCCGGTGGTTGATCGCCTGTTTCGTCATTGCATTCCGGACCGTTTCCGGCATCGGAACGGGTCCGGGCATCATGAGCAGTGTTTCTTTATACATGGGAAAGTCTGTTACATATATGAGAATAGACATACATATAGTAATTCCATTGAGGTTTTATCAGATGCCAGAAGTCGCAGTAATAGCCGGTTCGGTTTCGGACCAGGCGATCGTTGATAAGGCAACGACCGTTCTTCAATCATACAATATTTCCTTCGATGTTCAGTTCATCTCCGCTCACCGCGATGCCGATAAATTGGATGCATATGTAAAATCATCGGATGCCCAGATCTTCATCTGTATTGCGGGAATGTCGGCGGCTCTTCCGGGGGTCGTCGCCGCGAGGACGAAGAAGCCTGTGATCGGGGTTCCCGTCTCCGGCAAGATCGCCGGCGGGCTGGACGCCCTCCTCTCTATCGCTCAGATGCCCAAAGGCGTCCCGGTTGCCTGTATGGCGGTTGACGGCGGAGAAAACGCCGGACATTTCGCAGCACGGATTCTTGGCAAAAACTAATTTTTCCTGTCGATCCTATCACTTTGAATTTCGAAGTGACAGGAAATCAATGCTCAAAAGCTCGTTATTTTTTGATTTATTGTCACAGATGTCACATCTATTTTTGAATTGACGCAACATCGTCAAAAAAAGAGACTGCCAAGGTTGGCAGCTGACTTCGAATTATGCTTCGATAATGTACTTTGCTTTAAGCTCGTTCCATTTCTCGGAAGCCATTAATTTGGTGAGTCCGTCGTTAATGAGTTTCTGAAGCTCGGTGTCGCCGTTTCTCATAGCCACGGCATACTCTTCGCCGGTTGGGATCGTAGCGAGCATGACAATTCCGTCTTTGCCTTTGATGTAGTCTTTGATGTTTACATCATCGAAGATGACTGCCTGCACGAGTCCGTTCTCCAGAGCGACCATTGACTGCGGGAAGGTGTCGTAGAGTTTGATCTTTCCGTCTTTTAACAGCTGGTCGTATTTTGCCTGACCGAAGAAGGCATCACTCTGGAGATACTGATCAGCAGAGCAGCTTCTCTGGACACCGATCGTGAGATTTCCGGCTTTAAACTGGTCCAGCGTTACGGTAGATCCGTTCTTTACGGCAACACCCAGGTCCACACTCCGGTATGGCTTCGAGAAGGTTACCTGAGCAGCACGCTCCGGGGTGATGGTCATTCCTGAGTAGACCATATCGATCTTGCCTGCAAGAAGTGCTGGAATGATGCCATCCCATGCAACTGCCTTGATATCGACATTGAATCCTTCCTGTTCTGCGATCCACTGGATCGATTCAACATCGAATCCGACGAAGTTACCGCTTTCATCAACGTACGAATACGGCGGGTAGTCTCCGTCGATACCCACGATATACGTTTTTTTCTCTGTCTGGTTACTGACACAGCCTGCTGTTAGAACAGCAGATACAACAAGAAGGGCTATGATTACCCCAAAAAACACTTTTCTATCCATCTGTTAATAATTTTCATATCTCCTATAAATCACTTACTTCCTATCCAAACCGGCAGTATGATCTTTATAAAATAGTGTGTGAAATAATACTCAAATTATCTTATTGAGAATTTCTAACAACCTTTTTTTGACAGAAAGTACTTTCTTTTCGTACGTTGAGTAGTATGTATGGGGACTTTCAGCAGCTTTGGTCTCAACCAGGCATATCACGAACGTTATGAAAAACTTGGCGACCGTCTCTCCGACGTTGGTAAAACACTTGATTGGGATGTGTTTCGCCCTCTTCTTGAATCCATGTATGCAAATAAATCCGGCAAGGGCGGTCATCCCAATGTCGATGTCATACTTATGTTCAAGATTCAGCTTCTGGAAGTCTGGTATAATCTGTCTGATCTCGCTGTTGAACGTGAAATTTATGATCGTCTTTCTTTTTGGCATGGTAAGTGAGGGCGTTAGCCCGAAACGGTGAGCAAGATTCGATCTTGCGAACTCTTGGCTGTCCTGACAAAATACCCGACAATTCAACGATCTGGTTATTTCGGGAGCGCATGTCCGAATCAGGCGTTGATACAGTGGTCTGGCAGGAGTTTCAGAGACAACTTGACCTGAAAGGTCTGAAAATTGAACAAGGTATGATTCAGGATGCAACGTTTGTGTATGCTGAACCCGGTCATTGTAAGAAAGACACGCCGCGAGGAGATCAGGCAAAAACACGACGGGATAAAGATGGAAAAATCATGTCCAAGAACGGCAAAATGCACTATGGCTATAAACTTCATACCATCATGGATACGACGCACGATCTTATTCGACGCATTGAAACCACCACGGCAAATGTTCATGATAGTCAGGTGGACCTCTCAGAAAAAGGAGAAGTGGTCTATCGGGATCGGGGATATCAGGGAGCAAAATGCAAGGGATATAGTGCCACAATGAAAAGGGGAGCGAGAGGGCATCCCATTGGCATACGAGATAAACTGAGAAATCTGCGAATAAGTAGGAAGAGATCAAAGGGCGAGAGACCCTATGTAGTGATCAAAAATGTTTTTCATGCAGGGTTGGTAAAGGTAACAACGCTGCAAAGAGTACGAGTGAAAAATATGCTGGCTGCATTTTGTTATAATATCTATAAGGTGAAAACGATTCAAAACAGAGTGTAAATTTAAAAAAAAAACGTCAAGGAATAATGGGTATTCTTCTTTTTTTGGGGGGGGTGAGGGGGTATGGATGTAGCCAATCTCCTATACATGACATCCCAGGAAAACATGGAAAAACGCCTCGAAGAACTCGAACGCGACTATGCCGACCTCATGGAACGGGTCCGCGACCTCGAACTCCA
>NIZU01000083.1 GCA_003315675.1 Methanocorpusculum sp. MCE | reverse complement strand
TGGAGTTCGAGGTCGCGGACCCGTTCCATGAGGTCGGCATAGTCGCGTTCGAGTTCTTCGAGGCGTTTTTCCATGTTTTCCTGGGATGTCATGTATAGGAGATTGGCTACATCCATACCCCCTCACCCCCCCCAAAAAAAGAAGAATACCCATTATTCCTTGACGTTTTTTTTTTAAATTTACACTCTGTTTTGAATCGTTTTCACCTGATAGATATTATAACAAAATGCAGCCAGCATATTTTTCACTCGTACTCTTTGCAGCGTTGTTACCTTTACCAACCCTGCATGAAAGATATTTTTGATCACTACATAGGGTCTCTCGCCCTTTGATCTCTTCCTACTTATTCGCAGATTTCTCAGTTTATCTCGTATGCCAATGGGATGCCCTCTCGCTCCCCTTTTCATTGTGGCACTATATCCCTTGCATTTTGCTCCCTGATATCCCCGATCCCGATAGACCACTTCTCCTTTTTCTGAGAGGTCCACCTGACTATCATGAACATTTGCCGTGGTGGTTTCAATGCGTCGAATAAGATCGTGCGTCGTATCCATGATGGTATGAAGTTTATAGCCATAGTGCATTTTGCCGTTCTTGGACATGATTTTTCCATCTTTATCCCGTCGTGTTTTTGCCTGATCTCCTCGCGGCGTGTCTTTCTTACAATGACCGGGTTCAGCATACACAAACGTTGCATCCTGAATCATACCTTGTTCAATTTTCAGACCTTTCAGGTCAAGTTGTCTCTGAAACTCCTGCCAGACCAATGTATCAACGCCTGATTCGGACATGCGCTCCCGAAATAACCAGATCGTTGAATTGTCGGGTATTTTGTCAGGACAGCCAAGAGTTCGCAAGATCGAATCTTGCTCACCGTTTCGGGCTAACGCCCTCACTTACCATGCCAAAAAGAAAGACGATCATAAATTTCACGTTCAACAGCGAGATCAGACAGATTATACCAGACTTCCAGAAGCTGAATCTTGAACATAAGTATGACATCGACATTGGGATGACCGCCCTTGCCGGATTTATTTGCATACATGGATTCAAGAAGAGGGCGAAACACATCCCAATCAAGTGTTTTACCAACGTCGGAGAGACGGTCGCCAAGTTTTTCATAACGTTCGTGATATGCCTGGTTGAGACCAAAGCTGCTGAAAGTCCCCATACATACTACTCAACGTACGAAAAGAAAGTACTTTCTGTCAAAAAAAAGGTTGTTAGAAATTCTCAAGCTTATTGTATGAATAGGATTGTCACACTTTCAGACATACAAAATAGCAATCCTATGTATGAGAAGGATGAGTTTATCACCAGGATCCAAAACCAGATCCGGGTCGAAGAAGAGTATACGCAGATGCTCGAAGATGGAAAGCACCGGCTGGTCCGCTCGAAGTATCTGGCACTGATCCCGCTCGCCGTACTTGTGATCACGGTCGTCTTCTCTCTTGTGAGATCCCAGAATCCCGGTCAGATCCTCATGATCTGGATCGAAGGAAGCTTCTATCTCTACATTTTCTACTTCTTTTTGATGATGATCCCGTCTGTGGGGTCGGATGCAAAGATCAACATCTTCGATAAAAAATTCCAGGTCTATGTGCGGGAGTTTCTCAGACTCGCAAATATTCTGCGGGCCGTGCGGAAAAACCGGCTGACGCTCCTTGAATTTTTCTGGAATGCCTTTCTCATCAATACCAAACCTCTTGTGAAAGGATTTACGATTCTGTATCTGATCGATCTTCTCTGCGCGGTCGTCATGATATTTTTCGGCATGATCGACTGGATGATGTTTTTTCTGCTCGTTGTGCAGATCGGCGTGATTTTGATTTTTTATTCAAGGATCACTGCTGCAAAACCCGGAACTCCCGGATTTTTTGTCGGGAAACCTCTTTCCGAAAATGATATTTTCACTCCCGGCGGTCTCAAAGCCTGACTGTATGTCGGGATATTCTGCATATTCACCTGTCTTATCATCGTTGGGGCGATGTTTTTCCCGGGCATGACGCTTGGACAGTTTCTCCGCGACATCTCGGTCGTTCCGGGCGAATATCCGCTCCTTCTCGCGCTGACCCTCATCACCCAGGGTCTGATCCTGCGGTATTTCCAGGGAGTCGAGAGCAGAAAACTGATGAATTCTCTCAACGAGCATCATCATTCAGTCTTAAAAGACGATCTGCTGGCCAAAGTAAGCCTGGCTGGGCCCGGTGATCTGCCGGAACTGAAACGCGAGTTCCTGCTTTTTATCATGAACAAGCTCCTGGTGCAGGAGTTCTTCTACCGGTTCCCGGCATATGTCCTTATGCCCAATCTGCTTCTGGCTCTCGATCCGGTCGCTCAGGAAATCCTTACGGAGAAGGGCGAGGATAAACGTCTCAAGGATATGCTGTAATAAAGAAAAGATGAGAGAAGATTAGCTCATTCTAAACCCAGATCCCGATCCCGATCCCGATCCGGCGTAGAGTGCAGCACTTTCTGTAAGCGAGGCCGTGAGGATATACGAGACGACAGTCATTGCGATCATAAGAATGATCGGGATGAGGATACAGGTGAAGACCTTTTTCGGCGGGAGTTCGGTGATGGAAGCGATACCAAAGATCCAGACCGGGATAGACCAGAAGAGGACAGCTCCCTGAACGGCGAGCGTTACAAGAGGATCAACCGTTCCAACAAGCCCTACAAGTACGCTTAAGAGAGCGCCGATAGCGAGGATCGCCGAAGCGTAGCCGGTTACTGCAAGCATCTGCTTGAAGGTGCATTTCGCATAGCCGATGACTTTTACGCCGGCAAGAAAAATTCCGGCGACGACTGCCCATGAGATGAATACACCGATGATCCCTCCGATCACGGTGATCACCGCTGTCATAACATCTCCCGGCAGGATGAAGACAACTGCGAGCAGGGAATAGAGAAGCGTGATCAGCGCCGGGATCAGGATACCTTTCGGGCACTCTTCGAAGAACTGCTTTTGATCGAAAAGCAGGTATTTGACTGCATTTTTCATATCCATAGATGTCTCATAATGTTTCTATTCAGTCGCTATTAAGTTTCCCCAGCGACCGTGTCAGGAGGGGGATCGTCTTTGCGTCGACGATCTCTCCGCGTTGAATCATGGGGAAGATTTCGGTTTTTTGGACTTTCACGACATCGATGATCTCGTCCTCGTCTCTGGCACAGTCCTCACAGGCTGTAAGTCCCCGGGCTTCGAAGAGCCAGAGTTTTTCCGTACAGAATCCGGGCGTCGAGTAGACGTATCCTCTCGGCACGAACTCTTTTGCCGAGAGCCGTGCTTCCTCTGCGAGTTCTCTTTTTGCGCATTCCAGCGGGGTTTCGCTTCCGTTGTCCATGCCGCCTGCCGGGACCTCGAGAATGTATTCATCGATCACTGCCCGGTACTGTCTGATCAGATAGACATGGGTCTCGTCGGTCGGGAGGATGCACACGGCCGGGACCGGCTGGACAAAGAGGTAGTTTCTATCCTTTCCGTTCGGGAGATGGACGTGCCGTGTTTCGATGGTGAGTCTTGGCGTTTCGTAGATTTTTGTTGCAGTGTTCACCGGTTTCGATGATCCTACGAATTCAACCAGCGGCTTGATCTGCTCTCTCGTCACGAAATCCGCCTCTTGTATCTTCATTTTCTTCATCATCAGTTTGTTGCCGAGCCCGATCTTTTTGTAATCGAGTGCTCCGCGGAAATGGAAGGCAGGAATGGTATCCTTCATCGTCCAGGTGAAGTTTTTGGTTATGAGATCATCGTATTTCTTTTTGTCCGCCGGGTCGGTCAGCCCGACGGTGAAGACGATGAGCTTCTTGTCTTTGAGCCGTTCGTAGTTGTCGGAGATCAGCACGATTCCGGCGATGCACCCGATGTACACGCCGGCTCCGTAAATGATCGTGTCGTATGAGAGCAGATCATCCAGTTTGGTGTGTTCCGCATTTCTCAGGTCTGCACCCAGCTCTTCTGCGATCCATTTTGCGTACTGTTCGGTGGATCCGTATTTTGATTTATAAACGACGATTGTGCTCAAGACTATCCCTTCTGTATTGAGAATAGGTTGTGATGGAATAAGTGTTTTAGTGTCGTTTGGGATTTGGATATCGAATCTGGAGAGGACTTACGCGGAGTGATCTTAACCGAATAAAACTGACGTACTAATGAGGCGTACTTCGATTCGCGGTGGGATTTCTCATGGGTCCAGATGAATTCCGTACACGAAATCGAATTACATCTCATTAGTACGTCCGTTTTTTGGTTAAGATCACACTGCATAAATCCTAAATAAATATATTTGGTGAAATGTGTGATAGTAGGTTTAGGTGCAAGTCCGATCGTAGATAGTGAAAAAAGAGAGGGTATTATTCTGATGTGGCGATGCTGATTCTGACTTTGAGATCGTCGATCTCCCAGTCCATTGCAAGGTCTGCCTTTTCCAAAACACCGCATCCGCAGGATTTCTCTTCCGGTCCCCGGATGCAGAGACAGTTTGCTCTGACCTCGGTCTCGATAACATTATGCAGTGAATCCACAAGGGGCATGACCCGTGCATCATCGATGACGACGTCTGCTTTGATCTTTGCGTCTACGGCAAGGCCTGCCTGTTTTCGCATCTCCTGGATTCTGCGGATGACTTCACGCGAGTATCCTTCGGCTTCGAGTTCCGGCGTGAGGGTCACGTCAACATAGATCATACCATTCCCGATAGGGGAGGAGAAGATGTTTTCCGGCATCTTTTCTTCGAAGATCATGTGCTCATCAGTAAGTTCGGCAGTGAATCCGTCCTTTTCCATGCTGACTATTCCATCTGCAAGCAGTGATGCTTTCAGCTGACTTCCGTTCGCCCCTTCGATGAATGCCTTCACTTTGGGTCCGTCCCGTCCGAACTGTTTGCCGATCACTTTCATGACCGGAACGGCGGTCCATTCGAGTTTGTCCCAGATGCCTTTGACGACCGTAACGGTCCGGGCATTTGCCCGGTCGCAGCAAAGATCGTTCATCGCGCTGACGGCGGCGGCGACCTTATCCGACTCGGTTGCGACAACGACCTCTCCGACCGGCCAGCGTCCTTTGCGTTTTCCGTTCTGGCGGGCGTTTGCAACCGCTTCGTCGAACTCCTGGACGGTCTCCATCTCCTCTTCGAGGACGGGATCGCGGAGCGAATCGTTTCCGCCGAACCAGTCGACCATGTGGACTGATGTCGGGTCGCTTTCGCATCTCAGGTTCTGGTACATGCATTCGGTGATGTGGGGCGCAAACGGAGCGAAGATGGTGACGAGTCTGCGCATCACGTAATACATCGTGTCGTAGGCCTGCATCTTCGAAACCGACTCTTCTTCGAGCCACATTCTCGGTCTGACCAGCTGGACGTACCAGCGGGAGAGTTCATCGAGGATGAACGTGCTGATCGGTCTGGTTGCCCGGTGATGGTTGCAGACCTCCATCTCTTTGGTGACCTGCTCTGCCAGTGAGTTCACACGGGAGATGAGCCAGCGGTCTTCTCTGCAGAATTCAGAGATATGGTCTTCGACCGCCGACGGATCCCAGACACCGTCTTTGGATGCCGGCTTGTAGCCGTCGAGCGCCATGTACGGCAGCGGGAATTTGTAGACGTTCCAGAGAACATTGAACATCCTGTGGTTCGTCTTGATGCCCTCGAGGGAGAAGCGCATGTCATCCCACGGAGCATTCGCCGAAAGGATGTACTGGCGCATAACGTCCACACCAAACTTTTTGGCGACGTCTTCGGGTGCAATGTTGTTTCCCAGACTCTTGCTCATCTTCTTTCCTTCGGCATCCAGTAAGAATCCGTGCATGAGAACGGATTTGTACGGGGCTTTCCCGAACGCGATCGTGGATAAGGCGAGCTGCGAGTAGAACCAGCCCCGGGTCTGATCGTGTCCTTCGAGAATGAAGTCCGCTGGCCAGTATTTGCCGAAATCTTCGGTTTTTTCCGGGAACCGGAGGGTTGCCCAGGAAGCGATGCCGGAATCATACCAGACATCGAAGATGTCGGGGATACGCTTCATCGTTCCGCCGCATTCGCAGGGGATCGTGATGTCATCGACGTACGGCCGGTGGGGATCGGTCATCTTCTGACCGGAGAGCTGCTCGAGCTCTTCGTATCTGCCGACGACATGATATTTATTACAGACCGGGCAGACCCAGACCGGGATCGGGATACCCCAGTATCTCTGCCGGGAGATACACCAGTCGCGTGCCTCTTCGACCCAGTCGTGGAATCTTGCCGAGCCTGCCCACTCGGGGAACCAGGTGACTTCGTCGGCGATCTCTTCGAGCATCTTCTCTCTGATGTCTTTTACTTTGAGGAACCACTGGGAAGTTGCCCGGTAGATGATCGGCGTCTTGCATCTCCAGCAGTGCCCGTACCGGTGGGTGATCTTCCGGACTGCAAGCATGGCGTCTCCCAAGACGTCGATGACCTCCTGATTGGTTTTTGGATCCTTTACGTATTTGCCTGCAAAGATGCCGGCTTCTTCGGTGAAGTTTCCGTTTCCGTCGACCGGGCAGACGGTTGCGAGATTTTCCTTCATACCGACGAGGTAGTCATCCCAGCCGTGACCCGGAGCGATATGGACCATTCCGGTGTTTTCCATCGCCACGTAATCGGCAATGACGACACGGTGTTCGATTTTTTCCTGAAGCGGAACGGCGGAAGCGAGGGGGGAAATATATTTAGTTCCGGCAAGTTCGGCTCCGGTCTTCGTTTCGATGATAGAGTAGTCCAGATATTTTCCGTATTTGAGGATCTGCTCGGCAAGGTCTTTTGCGATCCAGAGATCTTCGCTTTTTCCGTCTTTAACTGCCCGGCATTTTGCGTAGACGAACTCTTTTCCAACGGCCACTGCCACGTTTGCCGGAAGGGTCCATGGAGTGGTCGTCCAGATGACGAGGTATTCGTTCCCGGCTCCCTCGATTGGGAATTTGACGAAGATCGAGTGGTCGGTCTCATCCCAGTACTCGACTTCGGCATCGGCGATCGCCGTTCCGCAGCGGGGACACCAGTTGACGACCCTGGATCCGCGTTCGAGCATCTTCTCTTCTTCGCAGCGTTTGAGGGTGTACCATGCAGCTTCGATGTATCCTTTGTCGACCGTCTGGTAGGGGTCGTCGAAGTCCATCCAGGTCCCGAGTCCCAGGAACTGATCACTCATCAGATCTTTGTGGGTGAGAGCGAACTCTCTGCACTCTTCGATGAACTTTCCGACCCCGTATTTCTCGATGTCGGCCTTGTTTTTGAACCCGAGCTTCTCCTCGACTTTGACCTCGATCGGGAGACCGTGCATGTCGTAACCGGCACGTTCGATGATATGCTGGCCGGTCATTGAGTGATATCGTATGATTGCGTCTTTGAGGATTTTGTTCCAGGCAGTTCCAAGATGGATGTAGCCTGTGGTGTAAGGCGGTCCGTCGACAAAGAGCCACGGCTGGCCCGATTCGTGAAGTTTGCGTGTTTCACGATAGGTATCGTTTCTTTTCCAGTACTCCCGGACTTCGTTTTCGACAACGGCGGGTACATAACTTTCTGCTATTTCTTTCACGAGTTTTCCCTCACACAATATGTGGGTAACTATTGGTCGCCCTTATACATAATGGGTTTTATATTCCGGCAGTGTCCTCTCCCCGTGTGTTTTCCGAAAAACCGTTCAGATTTTTGGTTTGCGGTGAAGTATCTCCTCAATCTTCCGGAAATGTCCGTAGTGGTGTTTTGTTTGGAAAAATTATCCCCTACACGAACATTTATGAACGATGACCACGAAGAATTAGTATGGTAATCATCATGGATGGATATGCAGGGAATATGGTCTATGTCGATCTCACGTCCGGAACAACGGCAGTCAAACCAACGCCGCCGGAACTCAAAAAGTCATATATCGGCGGACGGGGGTTTGGCATCAGACTCCTTACCGACATGGTTGACCCGATGATCGATCCGTTGAGCGATAAGAACATTCTCGTGTTTGCGGCCGGACCACTGACCGGGACCGGGATACCCCTTGGAAGCAGATATGAGGTATCGGCCGTCTCGCCTCTTACCGGAACGGTGATGAGCGGAAACAGTGGTGGGGTTTTCGGCTGGAAGATGAAAAAGGCTGGGTTCGATGCGGTTGTCATCACCGGCAAAGCGGAAAAACCGGTCTATCTCTACCTCGACGATGGCAAAGCCGAACTTCGCGATGCTTCCCGCCTCTGGGGAAAAACCACCGGCGAGACAACCGATGCTCTTTTGGAAGAGCTGAACGATCAAACCGTTCGGGTAGCCTGTATCGGACCTTCCGGAGAAAAGCAGGTGCTTTTTGCCTGTATTATGAACGAAAAGACGCGTGCCATCGGCAGGGGCGGGGCAGGGGCCGTGATGGGGTCGAAGAATCTGAAAGCGATCGCGGCCCGGGGCGATCTGCCCATCAAGGCGGTGGATGAAGAGCTCCTCAAAACCGTTAAGGAACGCGTGAAAAACAAGATCCAGGAGAACGGGATCGCCAAGTCGCTGCACACGTACGGCACGGCTGTTCTCGTCAACATTCTGAACGAAAATTATCTTCTGCCGACAAGAAACTTCCAGACCGCCCACTTCCCGGAAGCTGAGAAGATCTCCGGCGAAACGATGGCGCAGACGATTCTCAAAAAACCCAAAGGATGTTTTGCCTGTATGATCCAGTGCGGGCGTGTCCATGAGTTCGACGGCGAGAGCGGCGAGGGGCCGGAGTATGAATCGGACTGGGGATTCGGTGCCGACTGCGGTATTGACGATCTGAAAATGATCGCCAGAGCAAACAATCTCTGCAATGAATACGGACTCGACTCTATTTCGGTGCCGACGACGATCGCCTGTTTTATGGAGATGGCGGAGAAAGGGTATGTTGATCACCCGATCCGGTTCGGCAATGCAGAAGGAATGCTGAAACTCGTGGAGCAAATCGCAAAACGCGAAGGCATCGGCGACGAACTTGCCGAGGGCTCGTTCCGGTTTGCGACGAAGTACGGTCATCCGGAACTTTCGATGAGTTCCAAGATGCAGGAACTGCCTGCCTACGATCCCCGGGGAATCCAGGGATATGGTCTTGCGGCCGCTACTTCGGTTCGCGGAGGCGACCATGTCTATGCATACATGATCTCTCCGGAGATCCTCGGAGCCCCCGAAAAACTCGATCCCTATCTGCTCACGGGAAAACCCCAATGGGTCAAGACCCTCCAGGATCTGACCACTGCGATCGATGCCTTGGGTATGTGTCTCTTTACCTCCTTTGCTCTCGACGCAGAGGATTACGCGGATCTTTTCACTGCAACGACCGGGATCAAGACCGATGCCGAAGAACTGCTGAAGACCGGCGAGCGGATATGGAATCTCCAGAAGCTCTATAATATCAGGCGGGGATTCGGCCGTAAAGACGACACGCTGCCGGACCGGCTCCTTAACGAGCCCTTAAAAGAAGGTGCGCCGACCGGTCAGGTGTCCCGGGTACATGAAATGCTCGATGAGTATTATGCTCTGAGAGGCTGGGATGCAGACGGTGTTCCAACCGAGGCAAAGCTCAAGGAGCTGGGACTGATGTGAACCGTCAGGCCTTTGAGGAGGATTCACCTTTGCCAGCATATCCGCCTGACTCCCGGTTCCTGAGGCAGATCCCCCTTTTCGGGAAAGAGGGACAGAAAAAACTTGCAGATGCCCGTATCCTGCTTGCCGGAGCCGGAGGTCTGGGCTCGGTGATCGCGACCTATCTTTCGGCCGCTGGTGTAGGATACATCCGGATCGTTGACGAGGATGTTGTCGAGCGATCCAACCTCAACCGGCAGATCCTGTATCATGAACTGGATATCGGGGCATGCAAGGTCGAAGCAGCGGAAAAAACGATCCATGCTCTCAACAGCGATGTCGAAGTGGATGCGGTCTGCCGGCATATCGACGAAAAATCCGTCAATGATCTTGTTTCCGGCATGGATCTGATTCTTGACGGCATGGATAATTTCGCCGCCTGCTATGTTTTGAACCGTGCTTGTCTCGATGCAAAAATTCCTTTTATCCACGGTGCCGTGAACGGATTCTACGGGCAGGTAACGACCCTCGTTCCGGGGGTCACCCCCTGTCTCCGCTGCATCGTTCCGACGACCCCGACCTGGGAAAAGAACGCGATTATCGGGGTGACCTGCGGAGCGATCGGTTCTATAGAGGCATCCGAAGCGGTAAAATATCTCACCGGAATCGGAAAGCTGCTCGAAAACCGGCTCCTGCTCTGGGACGGCCTGCGGGGGGAGGCTGAATCGATCATTATCGTGAACTCTCCCGACTGTACTGACTGCGGTATTTCAGAGGACGAACCGGATAGCCGGAGGTCTTCTCTATGAAGATCACGGCAAAGGCATTTGCCACGTTTCGGGAGGTGATGGACATGCAGGTGGAACTTGAATTACCGGCAGGCGCAACGGTCAGAACACTCCTCTCCGAGCTCGCAGCTCGATACACAGGCCTGGATACGCTGATGTTTTCCGCGCCCGACACCCTCCGGGACTTTGTCAACATCCTGAAAAACGGCAGAAACATTCATTTTCTCGCCGGTCTGGACATGCCTCTCGATGACGGGGACATGATCGCCTTATTCCCGCCGGCAGCCGGCGGGTAAAATCCGGCGTTTCGAAAAACCCAAAAAATCGGGAGATATGGATTTTCTGCCGGCATCTCTTTTGTATTTTTTTCATCCACGAACCACAAGTATTTATCCCGGTGAGACGTATAAAGAGTCGCAGTTATCTGTGGGAAATATCAGTAAGACTTTTTGTCTCATTGTTTTTTTTCGTGAGCATTTATGCTCCAAGGAAATCCTATCATGGAAAGAAGAAATAATTTTGGCGGATCACGCCAGTTTAATGACGGCCCACGCGAAATGACCAAAACAGTCTGCTCAGACTGTGGAAAAGAATGTGAGGTACCGTTTAAGCCAACAGAAGGCAGACCAGTCTACTGTCAGGAATGCCTTCCAAAACACCGGACCCCACGGAACCGGTTCTAATACTGTTCGGACATACTGTCCCAACACATCATTTTTTTTCATAATTGATTCATCTGTTTTGCGTGATTTGTACCGTGTCCAAATGTCTTCGTATCCTGCGTTTATCCATCTGCATACTGTTGAGGCATCAGACAAATTCATCAAGAAAAAAATACAACATTAATAATAATGAAGATTGAAATATACGGAAAAACGGTACTTACCAAAGTTGCCGAACCCGTCGATACAATAACCCCCGAACTTTTGGCAATTCTCGACGAGATGGTCCCGATGCTCAAAGAACACCGGGGGGTCGGTCTTGCAGCCCCTCAGGTCGGGATCGGCAAACGGTTCTTCGTGATGAATCCGGGCGACAAAGTCCGCAGAGTCATCAACCCGGAGATTCTGAAAACCGGAAACGCCTTTGCCGAGATGGAAGAGGGTTGTCTTTCCGTTCCCGGCATCCATAAAAAAGTCCGCCGTCCGCGCAGGATCACGGTCAGGTATACCAATGAAGCCGGAGAACCGGTCGAAGAGGAGCTGAAAGATTATCCGGCAAGGGTTTTTCAGCACGAATACGATCATCTCGACGGAATCCTGTTCGTCGACCGGATCTCGCCGATCGCAAAAAAGATGATCGCAAAGCAGCTTGAGGATCTCCGTTTAAAGGAGGCGTGACATGCGTGTCCTTTTCATGGGGACGCCCGAGTATGCCCTTCCCTCGCTTCGTGCGGTTTTTGCAAAACACGAGATCGTCGGGATTCTGACCCGGGCCGATAAACCGAACCGGAGAGGAAACAAAATCGAGTTTTCGCCGGTGAAGCTGTTCTCACTCGAACACGGGATCCCGGTTTTTCAGACGGAAGATATGAAGGATCCTGCTCTTTTTGAGCAGTTAAAGGCGCTTTCTCCCGACATATCCGTTGTTGTGGCATACGGGATGATGATTCCGGATACGGTCATCGATCTCCCGAAACACAACACGATAAATCTGCACGGCTCGCTTCTGCCGAAGTATCGGGGGGCGGCTCCGATGCAGTATTCCGTTTTAAACGGCGATCCAGAGACCGGGGTCTCGATCATGTACGTGACTGCCCGTCTGGATGCCGGCGATGTGATCCACGCAAAATCGATTTCGCTGGACGAAAATACCACTTATGGAGATGTCCATGATTCTCTGGCGGAGCTCGGGGCCGGAGCACTCATCGAGACTCTCGAGATGATCGAGTCGGGGAGAGCCGTTCGGATTCCCCAGGACGAGACGAAGGTAACGTTTGCCCCGTCCATCTCCAAAGAGGAGTGCGTGATCGACTGGACTCTGCCGGCGGCAGTGGTTCATAACAGGATCCGGGGTCTTTCTCCGATTCCCGGAGCAAACACCAGGCTTCCCGACGGAAAACTCCTGAAGATCTACAAAGCCGAGAAGGTTTTTGGGGATTATTCTGGTGAGCCGGGCATGGTCGTCGACGTGATCAAAAAGAAGGGACCCGTCGTGATGACGGGGGACGGGGCCGTCTGCATCCTTTCTGCAAAACCCGAAGGCAAACGCGAGATGCCGGGTTTCGAGATCGTGAACGGGCATTACCTGAAAGTTGGCGACCGGCTCTGACTCGATTCTTTTTTGGAATAGGACTTACGCGGTGTTGGTGTGGCTCCAATTCGGGAAGGAGTTTGTTGGGTGTAGAAACCTGAGAAAAAACCAACCGTGAATCGGCGCGAATCCGCCCTTCGGGCGAGGCGAATCGGATTTGCTGACCCTCACTCTCGCTCGTTGGGTCTAGTCGCAAGGCAAAGCCTTGCTCGGCTGAGGTCGTCGACTTCGTCGCCAACCCGCTCAACCCAACGGCTCGTCCCTTCATCGGGATCGTTCGGGCAAATCCTGTCGGCGCCCCAGCGCCTCCCGTGGGGAGAGATTCATTGAGCAGTTCTTAATCTGAAAAATATCCATTTTACTGACAACCACGACATAAGATCAAGAGGCAAATCAATAATGGGAGCCGCTGGGGCGGCGATAGGATTTGCCCGAACGGTCCCGATGAAGGGATGAGCAAGACAGCGAAGCTGGATTGCGAAAGTGAGGGTCAGCAAATCCGATTCGCCTCGCCCGAAGGGCGGATTCGCGCTGATTCGCGGTTGGTTTTTCTCTTGTGTCAAAACGAATTCCGTACACGAAATCGAAGTACATCTCATAAGGACTTCAGTTTTTTCGGATAAGATCGCACCGCGTAAATCCTAATTAAAAAAAGAGAAGAGGAGTGCTCAGTCGGTCGCCATTGCTTCGACCGGATTGAGATTGGCTGCTTTCCATGCCGGATAGAGACCGGATATCAGACAGACGATCAGACCGATAAGAATGCCGATCGGCACATAGACGAGAACGGAGACCGTCAGCATCGAGTCGAGTGATCCGATCATTGCCATCAGCATAATCGGGGCTGCGATCAGTGCGAGTAGCGTTCCGACAATTGCTCCGATCAGACCGATGAGTCCTGCTTCATACAAAAACATCTGCAGGATCTGGCTTCTGTAGGTTCCAATACTCCGAAGAATACCTACCTCTCTCGTTCTCTCCTTAACGCTCATCAGCATCACATTAACGATGGCGACGGCTGCGACCAGAAGCGAGATTCCGCTGATGATGGTCGTGAAGATACTGGACATCGACATGATATCATCGAAGACTGCCATGATCTCATACGAGTTCAGGATGTAGACCGTATCATCCGAGTCCTTGTCCTCCTTGCCGTTCATCTTCTTCTCGATCGCGGCATCGATCGCGTTCAGTTCCGTCGGGTCATATGCTTTCACGATGACCTTGTCATACAGGCCGTGATTGTCTCCGACAAGTCCGGTATACCACTCGATCGAACCAACGACCGCATTGTTCGTGGAGAATCCAAACGTCAGCTGTCCGGTATCCTCCATGATACCGACAACTCTGCAGGTAACTTCCTGACCGCTCGAATCGAGCATGATCATCCGGCTTCCGAGCCTGAGATTGTTGTCATCGGCAAAGGTCTCCCCGACGATAACATTGGTCGCCCCGCGCGGGAGGGTTCCCTGGCTCAGGGTTGCAAGCTTCGTGATGTCGCTTGAATCCATGCCGGATATCGTGGCCATCGTGGTCTCTTTTCCGACATATATGTACTTACTCGACGAATACATCGGAATGAATTCATACTCTTTGGTGACCGATTTTACCGCAGACTCGATGTCTCGAAGATCTTTGGTGGAGAATCCCGTCGTCGTCGTTCCGTCGATGACCTTTTCGCCGATCGGGGTGATCGTCAGCGTGTCTGCCGTGTCGGAGATCATCGAGTTCATCTCTTCGGTGAATCCTGCGCTGATCATTCCCATTCCGCAGATGGCGAAAACGCCGATCACGATACCGATCATCGAAAGGACAGTCCTGAATTTATTCAGTTTCAGGTTTCTGACGGCAAGCGAGAGGATCATCGGCGAGTAGATCTTCTGCCATAACGAGGTATTTTCTTCACTCATCGACGATCTCACCGTCCTTGATGATTACGATACGCTCGGCATATTCAGCCGTTTTCGGGTCATGGGTGACCATAACAACCGTTCTTCCCTGAGAGTGCAGATCGGTCAGGATATCCATGATCTGCACACTCATCTTCGAATCCAGATTTCCCGTCGGCTCATCGCACAGCAGGAATGTCGGATCGTTTGCAAGAGCCCGGGCAATGGACACTCTCTGCTGCTGACCACCGGAAAGTTCGTAGGGTGTGTGCTGCATCTGACCGTCGGTGAGGCCGACCATTCTGAGAAGATCAGCGGTCCGTGTCGTATTATCCTTATGTCCGTGTTTTAAGATCAGCGGATAAGATCAGCGGGTATTCGACGTTTTCATATGCCGTTAAGAGACTGATCAGGTTGAACTTCTGGAAGATGAATCCGATCGTCTCTCTCCGGTGGAGGGTCAGTTCGTCATCCGTCATCTCCGAGGTCGACTTCCCGTTGATTTTTATCTCGCCGGAGGTTGGGACGTCCAGACACCCGATCATATTCATCAGTGTCGATTTGCCTGAACCTGACGGTCCCATGATGGCCACAAATTCTCCCTTCTGAATAGAGAAATTTACGTGGTTTAATGCATGGACGTCTCCGGCCGGCATCGGATAGATTTTGGAGACGTCATGCAGTTCGACCACAGGGATCGAGTTCATGGCTTACTTCCGTGCAAATATTTTTCCTTTCTTCCAGGCAACAAAACCGCCGGCAAGAATGACGAGGATTACAATAACGATCAGAACGGTGGCGACTGGACTTGTTTCACCGGCAGTCTGGGCTTCGGTGACTGCGGTGGTGATTGGAACGGTCTGTTTTTGCGTGTAGACGTTTCCGTTCGCATCCTTATACGTAAAGACCAGAGTTACGTTGTCGCCTGCCGGGTTGCTGAAGGTCACTTCGACCTCGGAAAGGCCGTCTTAATCCATGGATCCAACAACGTATGACGGGTAGAGTCCTGTTTTGGTCACTCCTTCCGTTGTTACGACGAGTGCCTTGGCTGTTGTAAGGCCGGCGTTGTTTACATCGCCGGTGATCGTATAGTATGTTCCCGAGTTCTTGACTTCGAGGTTGTTGACGATCAGTTCGGCGCCGGTTTTTGAAATGCCCGATTCAAGAGGGAGTGTGACGCTCTCGGTATGCCAGCTGGCTCCGTTCCGGTAGGTCACATCGAAGGTGACTTCTTTCGTCTCTGAAGTTGTGGTAACGCTTATGTTTCCGCTTGCTGCTTTGTTTGCATAGATCGTTCCAAGGAAGACCGAGGTCTGTTTGGAGGTGACGCCGGTTCCGGACGCCGTAACTTCGACCGCTTCGATCGCATTCGTTCTCAGGTTTCCGATCGTGAAAGCGACAGTATGCGTTGTGTCCGGCTCGAAGACATCAGGACGGTTGGTGATCGAGATGACGACGCTTTGGTCGTCAACGATGACTGCAAACGGATATTTCAGATAATTTCCGTTGTTGCCGCCGAAGTCCACATAAAGGACCGGATAAATGGTGCCGGTTTCACCTGTCGAGGTGATCGGCAGAGATAAGGTGAAGTTATCTCCCGCTCCAACGCCGCCGATCGTGTTCTGATACGGGGTCACTGATGATTTAATTCCTTCCGAGTCTTTGATGAAGATCTGGTTGACCGGGATGAATGTTGTTCCGGTATTTTTTTATCGTGACCGTGACGATCCCCGAGTCGCCCGACATCAGGGATGTCGGATACATGGAGAAATCCGTGATTACAAAGGTGGACTGGGTTTCAGCAGATACCGCCCCCGTGCCGGAGATGATCAGCGTGAAGACGATGCATGCTGTGAGAAGTAGGTGTCGAAGATTATTTCTGTTCATGGAAAACCTTTAGATTATTGAGAATATCTATCAACCCATTTTTTAACGCGAATCATGATTTATGGAAGATTGGCTACATCCCTACCCCCTCACGCCCCCCCAAAAAAAGAAAAATACCCATTATTCCTTGACGTTTTTTTTATTTACACTCTGTTTTGAATCGTTTTCACCTGATAGATATTATAACAAAATGCAGCCAGCATATTTTTCACTCGTACTCTTTGCAGCGTTGTTACCTTCACCAACCCTGCATGAAAAACATTTTTGATCACTGCATAGGGTCTCTCGCCCTTTGATCTCTTCCTACTTATTCGCAGATTTCTCAGTTTATCTCGTATGCCAATGGGATGCCCTCTCGCTCCCCTTTTCATTGTGGCACTATATCCCTTGCATTTTGCTCCCTGATATCCCCGATCCCGATAGACCACTTCCCCTTTTTCTGAGAGGTCCACCTGACTATCATGAACATTTGCCGTGGTGGTTTCAATGCGTCGAATAAGATCGTGCGTCGTATCCATGATGGTATGAAGTTTATAGCCATAGTGCATTTTGCCGTTCTTGGACATGATTTTTCCATCTTTATCCCGTCGTGTTTTTGCCTGATCTCCTCGCGGCGTGTCTTTCTTACAATGACCGGGTTCAGCATACACAAACGTTGCATCCTGAATCATACCTTGTTCAATTTTCAGACCTTTCAGGTCAAGTTGTCTCTGAAACACCTGCCAGACCACTGTATCAACGCC
>NIZU01000082.1 GCA_003315675.1 Methanocorpusculum sp. MCE | reverse complement strand
GTGAGGGGAGGGGATTATACAGCACGACTCCGGAACATATGCCTCCTGATCACCAAAAATATCTGACGTGGAATGGTGATCGTTTCAGAAAATGGGGCCGACATATTGGAGAGAATACATGTAATGGTGTTGATTTCTTTCTTACCAATCCAAAGATTGAACAGCAGGGATACAAAGCCTGTATGGCTTTGCTGAAGCTTTCTGATAAGTATTCCCAGAAAAAACTTGAGGAGGCGTGTAAACGTGTTCTATCTTACACCGGAAAACCAAGTCTGAAAGGCGTGCAGGCTGTTTTGAAAAGCGGGATAATAGGGTTGAAATCAGTTGATATGCCGGATAAACCGGTTACGTCGAAGTATGGGATTACGCGCGGTCCGCATTATTATCAGAGGAATGATGACTGATGCTTACTGAAGAGACCATAACCAAACTCAATGAACTCCGATTGTATCAGATGGCAGAAGTATTTCGTAAATTCCAGGTGGATGCAAATTCTTCGGCACTTTCCTTTGAAGAACGTCTCGGAATTATGGTTGATCAGGAGTGGTCAGTTCGCAAGAGTAAGAAATTGTCACGCCTCTGTAAGTCGGCTGGCTATGTTTTTCCCCATGCATGTATCGAAGATATCAGGTATGATTCCACGCGCCGTCTGGATAAGACGATGATTGCAAAGTTGTCAGCATGTACGTTTATCCAAAAGGCAGATAATGTAATCATTCTCGGGGCTACAGGAACAGGGAAGAGTTATCTGAGTTGTGCGATCGGGATAGCTGCCAATCGTAATTTTTATACGGTGAAATACATAAGACTTCCTGACCTGTTTTCTGATCTGGCAGTTGCCAGAGCCGAAGGGACGTATAAGCAGGTTATTCGTGAGTTTCAGAGTGTAAGACTTTTGATTTTGGATGAGTGGCTGCTCTTTCCTTTAACAGCAACGGAAGCACGGGATGTGCTGGAGATTGTTGAGGCGAGATATGATCGAGGGTCAACTGTTTTCTGTTCACAGTTTCAGGTCGAGGGGTGGTATGAAAAAATTGGGGAGGCGACATTTGCCGATGCAATTTGTGATAGGGTCGTTCATAATGCTTATACGATTGTTCTTGAGGGGGAGTCTATGAGAAAGATTCTGGGAGTAAAGAAGTAATAAGTGGAATTATTCCCACGTTCTATTTTTCATACGGATATGTGGGTATGTCATGTGCGGAATTCTTGTATCATTTCAGCGGACTTGTTGTGTCATGGTGAGCGGAATGGGTGTGTCATATGGGACGTAATATTCAGGCATCAAGCGGACAGCGGGTTGAATGAGACAGCACTTTGATGTTTGTTTCAGTTCCCGACCATTTTGCAGCAACTACGGCGATCTTGTAGCCAAGCGCAATTCCCGGGCAGGTGTGTCCATGCGCTTTTGCTATCTTCGTAAAATCTGGAATTTCTGTCATAAGCAAAAAATGTTAGAGATATTTGTGGGCACGAAGCCAGTCTACCTGTGGGGTAGTGTATCGATAGATAATATCGCATTTGTCATCCTGGAAATCCCAGGGAACAACGATAAGGATATCGCCTTCACGAATCCAAACCCGTTTCTTGATTTTACCCTTAATCCGCCCAAGGCGCGTTACGCCGTCTGAGCATCGTACTCTGATGTGGTTTGATCCAAGCATCAGTTCAGCTTGTGCAAATTGTTCTCGTATACGTTTATTCGGCAGTTTTACACGAATAATGCTGCCGTCATCTGATACGTCCTGATTGTCGTTCTCTATTCTTCCCAAGTCATATTTCCCCTATAGTACTTTATTATAGGGTCTGAAACCTGATAAACACTACGGACTTGGACCGTCTCTGACTAAGGTACGTTTTTTGGCGTTGATTTATAGGTAAAAACCATATATTCAGCCGATACTGCCGGATATCTGCGATGTATCAGAGATCGGAGGCATATTTTTCATGGCTTCATCGTATCCCTGTTTGTGAAATCTGTATGATTGGTCCGCCGTGATTTCCCCCGATAAGCATACGTCCGGCATTACTGAAAAATCTCCGATGGATCCGGCGCCGCTTCCCAGCCCACAAACTCATTCAGCAGCACAAAAAGTACCTCTTTCATCGTTTAGGATCTCTATCTGGTTTGGCGAAAGATCGAATCAATATCCTGGCTGTTAGAAAGCTTAATGTGTATATACGATATACACATTAGAACGGGCGCAAAAAGGTGAAGATCCTTATCAGCAATGCGAGTGAAAAGCCGATCTATGAGCAGATAACAACGCAGATCAAAGCCATGATCATCAGTGGAGAGCTTATGCCTGAGTCACCTATGCCGAGTATGCGTCTTCTTGCAAAAGAACTGAGGATCAGCGTAATCACAACGAAACGGGCGTACACCGATCTGGAACGGGACGGATTCATTGAAACTGTTCCCGGGAAAGGAAGTTTTGTCGCCGGAAAAAATACCGAACTGATTCGGGAACAACAGCTGCGCCTTGCAGAAGAACATCTGCAAAAGGCAGTTGATGCGGCGAAAAGTTTCGGCATCGGCAAACAGGAACTTACGGAAATGCTTGAGATCATCTATGAAGGAGAATAACAATGTCCGACGCAATTTGTGTAGATAAATTATGTAAAGAATATCCCGACTTCTCCCTGCAGAACGTTTCATTTTGTCTGCCGAAAGGAAGCATCATGGGTTTTATCGGGGAAAACGGAGCCGGAAAAACAACAACAATAAATACGATGCTCGGGATCGCGAAAAAATCCAGCGGTTCGGTGAAACTGTTCGGGCTCGACTTTACAGAGCATGAAAAGGAGATCAAGAACCGGATCGGTGTCGTCTTCGATGAATGCAGTTTTCACGACACGCTCACCGCGCTCGACGTGGCGAAGATCCTTTGGAAAATCTATGCAGACTGGGACGACCCACTCTATCTTAAATATCTCAAACAGTTCGATCTTCCGGAAAAGAAAAAGATCAAAGAATACTCCCGGGGCATGAAGATGAAACTTGGGATCGCCGCGGCTCTTTCCCATCACCCGGATTTGTTGATCCTTGATGAACCGACCAGCGGACTTGATCCGGTCATCCGTGAAGAGATCCTGGATATCTTCCTTGAGTTTATTCAGGACGAAGAGCACTCGATCCTCCTCTCCTCGCACATAACGAGCGATCTCGATAAGATTGCCGATTACCTTACCTTCATCCATGAAGGAAAGATCGTGCTTTCCAAATCCAAAGATGAGATTCTGGACGATATGGGCATTCTCAAATGCAGTCTCGAGGAGTTCGATGCCCTTGACAAATCCTCTTTCCTTACGTATCGGACGAACCAGTTCGGGTGTGAGGTCCTGATCAAAGATAAGATGAACTTCATCGCCAGGCATCCGGATATGATCGTGGACCCGGTTTCGACGGAATCGGTTATGGTGTTTTATGCACGGGGGAAAGCAGTATGAAACCGTCAGGTTTACCTGGCCTTATGCTGAAGGATCTGCTGAACCTTCGGTCAACTATAATAACGTTGATTGTGCTGCTTCTTATCCTTGTGGTTTCCCTCATTTCAATGGGATTTATCATGCCCATCTACTTCCTTATGATAATATTTGCCGCCATTCTGCCAATGACGTCTATAACGATGGATGATATTGCCAAGTGGGACAGATACGCCTTAACGATGCCGTTCACGAGAAAGGATATCGTGAGATCCACGTATGTACTGATGATAATGCTTATAGGAAGTGCCATCCTGATTTCAGGGATTATTTTCGCGATTTCATTTTATCTTATGCCCGAGAATGCCCTGTCATTCTGGTTAATAATTCTCGTATCTGCTGTTGGTCTTCTTTATAGCTCTTTTCTGCTCCCGCTTCTCTATAAGTTTGGCTCGGAAAAGGCACGGTATATCATGCTTCTTCCGATGATCTTAGTAGGTATTCTTATAGGGGGATGGATTGTCGTCTTTGGAGATTCGTTACCTGAGAATCTCCTCATCTATATTCTGATCACAGCGGCTGGCTCGATTTGCGCATTCATCGCTTCGTACTTCGTGTCGGTCAGGCTTTATCATAAAAAGGAGTTCTGAATGGCAGCATTACCGATGCAGAATCTCAAGGAGCTGGAGGAGGAGCTTTCCCTTCTGAAAAAGTATCAAAGAGAGGATCTGGAGCGAATCATCAAAGAGATCGGGTTTTCCTGTACCTGCTGCGGGAAATGCTGCACAAAAGCGTTCAACGGTCATGTTTTTCTTCTTTCAGAAGATGTCCGCCGTCTGAAAACATTTTCGCCGGAGTCAATGATCCCGGCACCCGACTTCCCCTACTCGGATCCGTCCGTGAACTTCTATGTTTCCGGATATGCTCTCAATACAAAGGAGAATGGGGACTGCGTGTTTCTGGACGAAAACCGCCGGTGCAAAATCTATGATCAGCGGTTTGCCATCTGCCGGGTGTATCCGTATATGCTTCACCGCGAACCAGATTGCAGGGGAAGAATCGACTGGCGGCAGATATCGGGTCTGGATGAACACGGGGAGTATGACCATCTGATCTCCGATCAGGAGTGTGCAGAGATCGTTGAAGAGACGATCGGATACGAGACTGCGTTTCTGGAACAGGAAATCGCTTTCCACAAAGCCGTTCTGCAGAAGTTTTCCGAAGAAGGTATTCGGTTCGTGAGAAAGGATCACGATGTCAGGGTCAGGGCATTTTTGCAAACAGGCAAAGCGACGGTGTTTGTCTGGGACGGATCGTCTCTCGTAAAAGAAGAGGTGTAAATTGGACTTAGGCGGTGTTGGTGCGGATCCAATTCGGGAAGGAGTTTGCAGGGTGTGGAAACCTAAGAAAAACCAACCGCGAATCGGCGCGAATCCGCCCTTCGGGCGAGGAGAATCGGACTTGCTGATCCTCACTCTCGCTCGTCGTATCTAATCGCAAGGCTTTGCCTTGCGAGAGTGAGGATCAGCAAATCCGATTCTGGGAGCAAGCCAAAGGCTTGCGGGATTCGCGCCGATTCGCGGTTGGTTTTTCTCATGTGTCCAAACCCAGTAATACCCTTTCCGAATTGGATTGAGATTACCACCGCGTAACGTATCTTAAAAAAATTAGTTGATCTTTGCAACGTCGGCGAGGAAATTCTCTATGACGTCGCGGGTCACGTTGGGCATCACGACAAATCTGAGATGGCCTGCACGGGTGTGCGAGACGATCCATCCCTTAGGCACCGTTCCCTCTTCGAACGTGGCAACATTCATCACCGGATCGACTGCACGGGTATAGCCGAATGCCTCCATTCCTTCGATCAGACGGCGGGTGTTTTCCATACAGCCGGCGACGACTGCACGGAATCCCTCTCGTCCGAGGAATTTGATGACGGCATAGGCGCCGGCGACATCCGCTCCCGGTCTGGTTCCGGCAAGGGTGCATTCCTTCTTTACGGTCAGATACGGAGTATCGACGTTGAGGGTTCCAAACTGCTCCGGTTTGCGGAGGAGCAGACATCCGCAGGGGATCGTGCTCATTCCCATCTTGTGCGGATCAAGCGAGATCGAGGATACTCCTTTGACGTTGAAATCGAACGGTGCCGGGTTTGGCAGGAACGGGATCACCATTCCGCCGAATGCTGCATCAACATGGAAGAACAGATCGTTTTCAAGAGCGATCTTTCCGATCCGCTCGACGTCATCAATCATACCATACTCAGTGGTACCGGCGATCGCTGCGACCGATATGGTATTTTTATCGACCAGCTCCGCCATCTTATCGCAGTTGACGGTGTAATTTTTGCCGTAGGGCGCGATCCGCATCTCAACTCCGAGCATATCGCAGGTCTTATCGAAAGAAAAGTGCGCTGATGCCGGAACGACGATGTTGGGTTTTTTAATCTCGGGTTTCAGTTTTTTTGCGATACGGATCGCCTGAAGATTCGATTCGGTTCCGCCCGAGGTCGCATACCCCCCGGCTCCCGGGTGATGCATGAGTTCACCAAGCGAATGGACCAGAAGATCTTCGATCTTTGCTGTGCCGGGGAAAAGTCCCGGATCGCCGAGATTCGTTGCACTAAACATTTCATGTACAAAAACCGCCATTTCGTGCGGAATCGTACACATCGAACTGAGGATATGGTCGTGATGCAAATCCTCTGCCCGATATCCGGATAAGAAGGAGATGACCTCCTCCCTTTTGCATCCTTTCTCCTCCATGAATAATCACGCTGAAAATTATGTGGGGTTAGTTTTTCTTCAGGGCTGCGTTGAGCAGAATCTGTTTTTCCGTTTTTGCGACGGTCTCTCTGATCTTCTGGATGGCGTCGATGTTTGCCGAAACGCTGGAGATTCCCTGGTTTACGAGCCACTTGACGAACTTCGGATCGGAGCCTGCCTGACCGCAGATGGAACACTCCACACCGGCTTCTCTGCACTGAGCGACACAGTTTGCAATCAGACGCATAACCGCCGGGTGTTCGGGTTCGTACATCTCGCCGATCAGACCGTTGTTCCGATCAACCGCGAGCGTGTACTGGACGAGATCGTTCGTTCCAAAGGAACAGAAGTCGATGCCGGCTTTGATGAACTCGTCGATGATGATCGCCGATGCGGGGATCTCGACCATGATACCAAGATCCATGTTTTCCACGTCGATACCCCATCCGCGGAATGCTTCTTTTGCAGCGAGGAACTCGCGCGGGTGCTGAACGAGGGGGAACATGATGCCAAGGTTGTGGTAGCCTGCTTCCCAGAGACGGCGGAAACATTCAGCCTGCATTCTGAGCTGCTCTTTTTGGCGAAGGTCGCGGCGGATACCGCGGAATCCGAGCATCGGATTGTGTTCGTGGGGCTCGTCTTCGCCGCCTTCCATATTGAGGAACTCATCGGTTGGGGAGTCAAGCGTTCTGACCCAGACCGATTTTCCGCGGAATGCATCGAGAACGGTTCTGATACCATCCATCAGTTCGGTGATGAACTGTTCCTGTTTATTGTGTTTGATATACCAGGAAGGGGTTTTGTTCATGCCGATGATAAGGTGTTCGATTCTGAGGAGACCTACGCCGTCTGCTCCGGTGGCTGCAGCGCGGGCTGCGGCTTCGGGCATAGAGACGTTGACCTTTACCGAAGTTCCGGTGATGATCGGAGACGCAGCGATGGTCGCACCTTTTGGTGAAGCTCCGCATTCTTCGGAAATGGCAAGTTTTCCATCGTAGATAAGACCTTTTTCGCCATCGATCGTAACGATCTGTCCCTCTTTGAGAAGGGAAGTTGCCTGTTTGGTTCCAACGACCGCCGGGGTTCCGAGTTCGCGGGAAACGATTGCTGCATGGCAGGTCATTCCTCCTTCATCGGTGATGATACCCACGACTTTTTTCATTGCTGGGACCATGTCGGGGTTCGTCATGGTCGCAACCATCACATCTCCCTCCTGAACTCTGGAGGTGTCTTTCACGTCATTGACGATGATGACTTTTCCGGAAGCTACACCCGGGGATGCCCCGTAACCCTGAAGGATGATGGTTCCCGTGGCGGATGAAGCAGGTGCCTTGGTTTTGGAAGGGTTTTTCTGGATCGTCGTGATCGGGCGGGACTGGAGGATGTAGATCGTGTCGCCGACCATACCCCACTCCATATCCTGAGCACTCTTGTAGTGTTCTTCGGATTTTATTGCGAACTCTGCAAGTCTGAGGATATCTTTTTCGGAAAGAACCTGGGCATCCTGCCGGTCTTTTGGAACGTTGGAGACTTTGGTGCCTTTCTTTCCGTCCGGAATGATCTCAACGGATTTGGTAGCGATGGTTTTCTGGATGATCTTCCGGCCTTTTCTGTCATAGACATAGTTGTCGGGAGAGACTGTTCCTGAAACGATCGCTTCGCCAAGTCCCCACGATGCTTCGATCATCACGGTTTTTGCCCCGGAGACCGGGTGGGATGAGAACATAACACCGGCTTTTTCGGAAAAAACGAGCTGCTGGACAACGACCGCGATATTCACGCTGCGGTCATCGAATCCGTTCTTTGAACGGTAATATATTGCACGGGCGGTATAAAGCGATGCCCAGCAGTTTTGGACTGCCTCCAGCAGATCTTTCTCGGCGAGGATGTTGAGATACGTGTCCTGCTGGCCGGCAAAGGATGCATCCGGCAGATCTTCAGCTGTTGCACTCGAACGTACGGCAACAACCGTTTCGTTGCCCATCTTTTTGTAGGATTCGAGAATTTCTGTTTTGATCTTTGCCGGCATTTTTGCCGTGCTGACCATTGCCTTTACTTTTTCGGAAGTGGCGTTGAGCGCATCATTGTCGTCAACGTCGAGTTTTTCGAGAATGGAAAAGATGGGTTCTTCCATTTTTGTCAGCTGTAAGAACCGGCGGAATGCCTGGGCTGTAACTACAAACGCCTGGGGGACAGGCAGACCGACATGGGTCATCTCCCCAAGGGAAGCGCCTTTCCCGCCGACTGAGGGGATGTCAGTGTTGCGGATTTCAGTCAGCCAAAGAATATTGGGTGATTTGTCCATAGATACTCACTCTATTATTGCTCTCTTAACAATAATAGATTGTTGTAGGGGCTGCATCTGTATGACCGGCGGTCTCAGAGAGAGATAGGGATGCAGGATGGAAGACCGGGTATGGAGATGATGGTTTTTTCTGCTTCTGGTGGGAGATTTTCGTCTGCACAGAAACATACTAAACGGGTGAATACCAAATAAGTATTCGATAATCCGTGAGCTTCAAAGTACTGGTATCTGATCCTCTTGCAGCAGAGGGTATTGCTATATTAAAGGATTTTTGCGAAGTCGATGAGAAAGCTGATCTCTCTGAAGATGAACTCGTTAAAATCATCGGTGAATACGATGCATTGATCGTCCGCTCGGGGACCCAGGTTACTGCCCGGATCATTGAAGCGGCTGACAAAATGAAGTACATCGGCCGTGCCGGTGTCGGTGTCGATAATATCGACTGCGAAGCAGCGACCAAGAAAGGTATCATCGTTTCCAATGCGCCGGAAGGAAACACGCTTGCAGCGACGGAACACACGATCGCGATGATGATGGCAATGGCCCGAAACATCCCCCAGGCAAGCGCGTCCCTGAAAAAAGGCGAGTGGAAACGCTCCAAGTTTATGGGCAACGAGATGAACGGCAAGGTCCTCGGCGTTGTCGGATTCGGACGTATCGGCCGTGAAGTTGCAAAGCGTGCCCAGGCCCTTCAGATGACGGTCATCGCCTACGATCCGTTCATTCCGGCAGAAGTCGGAGCAGCGATGGGTGTCGAGATGATGAGCGTTGCCGAGCTCTTCACGAAAGCGGATGTCATCACGGTCCACACGCCTCTTATCCCGTCAACGACCCATCTCGTGAACAAGGAATCCATTGCGACGATGAAGACCGGTGTTAGGCTGATCAACTGTGCCCGCGGCGGAATCATCGATGAGAAGGATCTCTACGATGCGATCGTCGCCGGCAAAGTTGCCGGGGCTGCTCTTGATGTGTTCGAGGTCGAGCCGCCGACGGAGTCTCCGCTTTTAAAGCTTGATTCGGTGATCGTTACTCCTCACCTTGGAGCAAGCACGGTCGAAGCCCAGAAGAATGTGGCTATCTCCGTTGCCCACCAGTGCATCGATGTTCTGAAAGGCGGCTCTACCAAGAGTGCGGTGAATGCACCGCTCGTAACGCCGGAAGTCAAGTCGAAGATCGATCCGTATGCGCTTCTTGCCGAGAAGATGGGAAGCCTTGCAGCCCAGATCGCCGACGGCGCGATCACGGAAGTTGAGTTTGCCTATCTCGGCGAGATAGCCGACCTGAATCAGAATCTGAAGTATGTGACCAGGCTTGGTATCAAAGGTATGCTTGAGCAGGTCCTTCACGAACCGGCAAACATCGTCAATGCCGAGATCATCGCCCAAGGACGCGGAATTACGATCTTCGAGAAGACCTCGAGTGAGGCAGGCGATTACAAATCTCTTGTGACGCTGACGTTCAAGACTGAGAAGGGCAGCGAGTCGATCTCCGGTATCGTTACCCGTGCAGGCCCCCGTATCCTTTCGATTGGCAAATACGCGACGGATCTCGTTCCAAGCGGATATGTTATTCTTGCAGATCATGTGAACCGTCCGGGCGTTGTCGGTCCGGTGGGTATGATCCTCGGCAAGCATAATGTGAACATTTCCAGTATGCAGGTCGGCGGCAGAAATGTTGGTTCCGAATCGTTGATGATCCTCGCTGTCGACGATGTGGTCTCTCCTGAAGTGATGAAGGAGGTCGCGTCAAGCGACGGGATTACTGCTGCGAAGTTCGTACGGCTCTAAATGCTGGGGATATCCCCTTCATTTTCCGATACAAGTTAAAAAAATTTATATGTGTCGGGTGACAATCTAGTAAGGCACACAGGTGCTTAAACCTGGACTCGTGGTTTAGTTGGCTATGACGTCGCCTTGACATGGCGGAGGTCCTGAGTTCGAATCTCAGCGGGTCCACTGTTTTTTTGTTTAGCAAATCAACCCCATTTATGGATTACATATACCTGAATCTGCTTCTATCTTTGTGATTGTAAATCGTTGCGCGGAATTTAACATCGTCAGTATTTTGATTATTTTATCGATTCAAAAAACTGGATTCATCCGGAAAATGAGGGATGATATTAGGATTTAAGTGGAGGTTATTTTCGCGCAGAGTGGACAAAAAGAGTCTTGGTCGGTTTGTTTGATAGACCCTGACTTTGACAGTTGCCTCTTCTCCCCCTATCCAGCCTCACCCCACCCCGCATTTTAGCCCGAGTATCGCCGTATTCAGCGCATCAAAATTGGAAAACAAACATCGGTGACCTCTCTCTTTCCCCTTCATCATCGTAACTGTCAAATTCATCAGCGAATATTTGATGAATTTTGTAGCCACATGCTTTGCTTCCGGAACCTCATATCGCACCAGAGACACAAACAGCTGTGCCAGAAACCCGATCAGAATTGCGCCGCGAATACTATTTTCCGTCCATACCCTCAGTGGTTTAATCTCGATCTCATTCTTTAGCGAATGAAAGATCTTCTCAATCGAATCCTTTTTTCGGTAGCGTTCAAGCGCTTCTGCAAGTGTCAAATTCCTGCTTGAAGTTAGGGCGAAAAATCCCCCTCTTCCAGTATTCAGCTTCTCCCGGAGAAACGCAAGCGCCTCCTCTTCCGACATCTGCAGGAGCTTTGTCTGAACGGAATAGGTAATCTTCACCAGCGGATTTGAGATCCCAATCTTCTTCGGCAGCTTTTTGTTTCGGGAAATACACTCCTGAATCACCTCCGCCTCCATGAACTGCCGGTACACTTTCCGTGACAAAGCATCCAGATTCTGCGCCTCGAGCCCCTGCGAGAAATAGAAATAGGTTACACTGCCAGGTTTCACGATTTTGATACCATATATACCCTGTTTTTCCGTTTGCTCATCAAGATTGAGCTGAACAGGCTTCCTCTGCCAAAACGTTTTGATGATCTTATCGTCACTGGTGTTCAGTTTCTTTGCGGTCAAATAGTCATGACCGCACACCTCCACGAGCTCCAGATTTTGTTTTGATCCGGCTCCTTTATCGAAGATAACCATGGAACCTTCGGTGAGTTTTTTCTGGGATTGGAGGAAGGTTGACCGGAAATGGGTAACGTCATTCACATTTCCAGCTTTCACCGTTACGCCGATCGGTACATTGATCGGGTGAGCAAGTTCGGTGATCCCAAGAGTTATCTGCAGTTTATCTGGTCGATGATCACGACTGTAGCCGTATTTCCCCAAAGGTGAAGCACTGCCGTGAAGAACAAGACTTGTCCAGTCGAGATTTACGTCGGTGTGCTCGAACTGACAGCGGGAAAATATTCTCTCCTGGAGTCCGGAGATGATGAATGCACTGTTTTGCCCGAGCATTTCCAGAAGACGATACAGCGTTTTTCCCGTGAACGAAGGGAGATTATAGTATTCTCTGGTTTCCGGCTGCATGAGCCAGGAATGAGCTCTTTTGATGCTGAAGTTGTCGCTGAGTTTGTAGGCGGCGAGGGCTTTGATCAGGGTGGAGATGTCGATTCCTTTCTTTTTCAGCGGGGAGAAGAGGGAGACAAGGTCAAGGGAGGTGAACATTTTTTCGCTGAGGAGGAGCGGGCCAATCGGAAAAGATATGTGGGGAGTGGGTGTAATATTGAGTGTCTCTGTGAAGCGGTTAGTTTTCATTTTGGTCAATTTAAATTGACGCCTGACAGGGACTAGTTTTCTCTTTTGTTGCGT